>NZ_JACSWB010000119.1 GCF_016888135.1 Leptolyngbya sp. CCY15150 | reverse complement strand
AGGAGCAGGGGCAATTGGAGGGCTTTCGCTCCGTTGCCGATACGCTGTTGATGGCCATCGATGGCACCGAATACTTCAGTTCAAGCCAGATCCACTGCTCGAACTGTTCAACCCGTACGCTGACGTCAGGAGAGACCCACTACTTCCATAGCGTCATCACCCCAGTCATCGTCGCCCCAGGACAGCCTCACGTGATTCCGTTAGTGCCAGCGTTTA
>NZ_JACSWB010000118.1:0-2500 GCF_016888135.1 Leptolyngbya sp. CCY15150 | reverse complement strand
AAATAGAACATGAAACCGTAAGCTTACAAGCAATCAGAGCACGATTTAACGTGTGATGGTGTGCCTGTTGAAGAATGAGCCGGCGACTTATAGGATGTGGCAGGTTAAGGCGGGAATGCCGGAGCCAAAGGGAAACCGAGTCTGAATAGGGCGAAGTCACATTTTATAGACCCGAACCCGGGTGATCTAACCATGTCCAGGATGAAGCTTGGGTAACACCAAGTGGAGGTCCGAACCGACTGATGTTGAAAAATCAGCGGATGAGGTGTGGTTAGGGGTGAAATGCCAATCGAACCCGGAGCTAGCTGGTTCTCCCCGAAATGTGTTTAGGCGCAGCGGTAACGATTAAATCTAGGGGGTAAAGCACTGTTTCGGTGCGGGCTGCGAGAGCGGTACCAAATCGAGACAAACTCAGAATACCTAGAGAACACGTTGCCAGTAAGACGGTGAGGGATAAGCTCCATCGTCGAGAGGGAAACAGCCCAGACCACCAGCTAAGGTCCCAAAATGGATGCTAAGTGATAAAGGAGGTGGGATTGCAGAGACAACCAGGAGGTTTGCCTAGAAGCAGCCATCCTTAAAAGAGTGCGTAATAGCTCACTGGTCAAGCGATCCTGCGCCGAAAATGAACGGGGCTAAGCATCCTACCGAAGCTGTGGACTTGTAATACAAGTGGTAGGGGAGCGTTCTGCAGTAGTGAGAAGCATTAGCGTAAGCAGATGTGGACGAGGCAGAAGTGAGAATGTCGGCTTGAGTAGCGAAAACATGTGTGAGAATCACATGCCCCAAAAACCTAAGGATTCCTCCGGAAGGCTCGTCCGCGGAGGGTTAGTCGGGACCTAAGGCGAAGCCGAAGGGCGTAGTCGATGGACATAGGGTTAATATTCCCTGACTATATATCGGGAGCATATAGAGTGACGCATAATGGATAGCCATACCCTTAATGGATTGGGAGGGGGTTACGACCCCTGCATGGTGAAGAGTAGTGCCAAGAAAAGCTTTATATGTGATGAACGATATGTACCCGTACCCTAAACCGACACAGGTAGGTGAGTTGAGGATACTAAGGGGCGCGAGATAACTCTCTCTAAGGAACTCGGCAAAATGGCCCCGTAACTTCGGGAGAAGGGGTGCCCACCTAAGACGTGGGTCGCAGTGAAGAGTCCCAGGCGACTGTTTACCAAAAACACAGGTCTCTGCGAACTCGAAAGAGGATGTATAGGGGCTGACGCCTGCCCAGTGCCGGAAGGTTAAGGAAGTTGGTCAGTCTTCGGATGAAGCTAGCGACCGAAGCCCCGGTGAACGGCGGCCGTAACTATAACGGTCCTAAGGTAGCGAAATTCCTTGTCGGGTAAGTTCCGACCCGCACGAAAGGCGTAACGATCTGGGAGCTGTCTCGGAGAGAGGCTCGGCGAAATAGGATTGTCTGTGAAGATACGGACTACCTGCACCTGGACAGAAAGACCCTATGAAGCTTTACTGTAGCCTGGCATTGGGTTCGGGCTCTGCTTGCGCAGGATAGGTGGGAGGCTAAGAGACATTCCTTGTGGGGGATGAGGAGCCGTCAGTGAGATACCACTCTAGCAGGGCTAGAATTCTAACCAAAGGGACAGTGTCAGGTGGGCAGTTTGACTGGGGCGGTCGCCTCCTAAATGGTAACGGAGGCGCGCAAAGGTTCCCTCAGGCTGGTTGGAAATCAGCCGAAGAGTGTAAAGGCAGAAGGGAGCTTGACTGTGAGACCAACAAGTCGAGCAGGGACGAAAGTCGGTCTTAGTGATCCGACGGCACTGAGTGGAAGGGCCGTCGCTCAACGGATAAAAGTTACTCTAGGGATAACAGGCTGATCTCCCCCAAGAGTTCACATCGACGGGGAGGTTTGGCACCTCGATGTCGGCTCATCGCAACCTGGGGCGGTAGTACGTCCCAAGGGTTGGGCTGTTCGCCCATTAAAGCGGTACGTGAGCTGGGTTCAGAACGTCGTGAGACAGTTCGGTCCATATCCGGTGCAGGCGTAAGAGCATTGAGAGGAGTCTTCCCTAGTACGAGAGGACCGGGAAGAACGCACCTCTGGTGTACCTGTTATCGTGCCAACGGTAAACGCAGGGTAGCCAAGTGCGGAGCGGATAACCGCTGAAAGCATCTAAGTGGGAAGCCCACCTCAAGATGAGTGCTCTCATGGGGTTAACCCAGTAAGGTCACGGGAAGAACACCCGTTGATAGGCTCTAAGTGGAAGCGTGGCAACATGTGAAGCTGAGGAGTACTAATAGACCGAGGGCTTGACCTCAAAGGCTAGACGATGAAGATGATTGGAACATCTACAGCAGAAACTCACTATGTAAACGTTAAGGGGACATTCCGTTCCTTATAGAACAATCTATTCCTGGTGCCTATGGCGCGGTGGAACCACTCCGACCCATCCCGAACTCGGTTGTGAAACGCTGCAGCGGCGAAGATACTTGGGGGGTAGCCCCCTGGAAAAATAGCTCGGTGCCAGGGCTA
>NZ_JACSWB010000117.1 GCF_016888135.1 Leptolyngbya sp. CCY15150 | reverse complement strand
GGCTGATTTTCGGGCTGATTTTCGGGCTGAGTGTCGGGCTGATTTTCGGGCTGATTTTCGGGCTGAGTGGTTCAGAAATGTTGATTGAAGACAAAAAAGTGCCCAATCAAGGAATATGGCTTTCTCTTCGTTCTGGACTAATTTTCGGGCTGAGTTTCGGGCTGAGTGTCGGGCTGATTTTCGGGCTGATTTTCGGGCTGAGTGTCGGGCTGAGTGTCGGGCTAGATGCGGTCATACAGCACGTTAGTCTCCGCTTTGTTCTCCATCGTGCAGGTGTCGCTCCTTGGAACTATGCATGTTTTCTAGAACATGCTGAAAACCATCGCTTCATCCAGCGGGTCGGCGGTCGCTATCGGTTTGTGCATGACCTGTTAAGGACGCGCTTTGCTGAGCGGTATCAAGCATTGGAGCGGTAACTTGGCAGGGATAGAGCGTTGTTCTTAGGTCATGGCGATCGCTCTTGATGAGGTGATTAATTTTGCGGGCGATCGCTCTTGATGAGGTGCTGGGTTTTGTGGGCGATCGCTCTTGATGGGGTGAAGGGTTGTGTGGGCGATCGCTCTTGATGGGGTGCTGGGTTGTGCGGGCGATCGCTTTTGATGTAGTGATTGCTTTTGCGGGCGATCGCTCTTGATGAGGTGAAGGGTTTTGCGGGCGATCGCTCTTGATAGAGTGATGGGTTTTGTAGGCGATCGCTCTTGATGAGGTGATAGGTTTTGCGGGCGATCGCTCTTGATGGGGTAATGGGTTTTGCGGGCGATCGCTCTTGATGGGGTGATTAGTTTTGCGGGCGATCGCTCTTGATGGAGTGGTTGCTTTTGTGGGCGATCGCTCTTGATGGAGTGATGGGTTTTGTGGGCGATCGCTCTGGATGGGGTGACTGGTTTTGCGGGCGATCGCTCTTGATGAGGTGACTGGTTTTGTGGGCGATCGCTCTTGATGAGGTGATGGGTTTTGCGGGCGATCGCTCTCGATGTAGTCATGGATTTTGCGAGCGATCGCTCTTGATTGAAGCGATCGCGATCGCGCCTATAAAACTCTGGTTTGGACGTCCCCCTTATCCAAAGCATCCTATTCCCCCTCCGCCATCTGCTGAATCCGCTCCATCAACCGTCGGGAATTAGCGGCTTCAGGTGAGCCAATCCGCTCCAAAATTTCAGCAGACTCCTGCAAACAGCGAATCCCTGTCTCATAGTCTTGCTGGGCACTCGCTGCTAACCAGCCCAGCCATTGCAGCGTCATCGCTTTCCCCTGCGCATTGCCGATCTGCTCTTCGATGACTAAGGACTGCTGGAAGAGAGCGATCGCCCCCGATACATCCCCCTGGTTGGCTTTGAGCCTGCCCATTTCGTGCAGCGTGGCGGCTTTCCCCTGCGCATTGCCGATCTGCTCTTTGATGGCTAAGGACTGCTGGAAGAGGGCGATCGCCCCCGAAACATCCCCCTGATTGGCTTTGAGCCTGCCCATTTCGTGCAGCGTGGCGGCTTTCCCCTGCGCATCCCCGATCTGCTCTTTGATGTCTAAGGACTGCTCGTAGAGGGCGATCGCCCCCGATACATCCCCCTGGTTGGCTTTGAGCCTGCCCATTTCGTGCAGCGTGGCGGCTTTCCCCTGCACATTGCCGATCCGCTCTTTGATGTCTAAGGACTGCTCGTAGAGGGCGATCGCCCCCGAAACATCCCCCTGATTGGCTTTGAGCCTGCCCATTTCGTGCAGCGTGGCGGCTTTCCCCAGCGCATCCCCGATCTGCTCTGTAATGACTAAGGACTGCTGGAAGAGGGCGATCGCCCCCGATACATCCCCCTGGTTGGCTTTGAGCATGGCATAGTGATGATTGATAGACGCCAGTTCTGCCTCGTCCTCTGCTGGACAAAGCTGAAGTGCTTTTTCATAGTGTCGTACTGCTGCTTCAACGTTTCCCAAGCGTTGCTCAGAAAAGGCGAGGTCTTTGAGGAACCTGTAGTCTTCAATGACAGGAATCGTTGATTTGCAGAGAGCTACTGCCTCCCGATAGCGACTCTTATTCCGCCAATGTCCAGCGAGGTGGCTCACAATGGTTGCGGCAACCTCCCCAACCTTTCCAGCCAATGCCAAACGATGAATCTCTAGCTTCTGCGCTTCGGTCGATCGCTCTGCCTCTTCCCACCACAGCCGATACAGCACCCCTGCGGCCTTGGCCGCCAGCGCTTCATCCGTTGCAACCGCCAACGGCAACACCCTCGGCACCCGCACGGGCAAATCCGGCTGGGTCGGGTCGGGGTCGGGGCTGTCTGTTTCCAGCAGTCCCAGCGCCAGCGCCCTGCCAATCAAACCATCCAACCCGCTAATGTCGTCGCAGACGTCCCGCAGCGCCTCTAGGGGAACCGGCAACTCAAACACCCGCCCCCGCTGTAACAGGTTCCGCATCGTATCATCCATCTGGGCCAGCAGCGCCGCCGCCAACACCTGTTCCCGCAGCTCCTGATTGTCCTCGGCTTCCAGCCGGGTCAGCACCGCATCCACATCCACCCCAGTCGCGGTGCTGCGCCCATCCGCCCCGGTCAACACCTTATCCAGCCATTCCACCAATCGAGGATTCCCATCCGCCAACCGCAAGGCCCGCGCTTGCTGCGCCGCTGGCACCGGACTGTTCTGACCAAATGCCACAAGCTGACTACATTTCTTCTGCCAGTCGCCGTCGTTGAACTTGGCAATGGGCTGATGAAACCATTGATGCCAGCGCGAAAACTGAAACTCATAGCGGCAGGTGATCAACAGCCGATGGGGGGCATGGCAGTCGGTGATGGCATCCATCAACGCCCCCAGCCAGGCCGCCACCCCAGGCTTCAGCGTCGTGCAGTCCGCCTCTAGGTTTTGCTCAAAATCATCCAACACCAACAGCAGCGGCTTCGGTGGGTTGGGCTGCTCCTCCAATGCCCGAAAGACCCGCCGCAGCCGATACGTCAACTCCTCTTGGTCATCGGTCACCATCTGCCGCAGCGTTGGGTCATCCAGCCAGGCCGCCAGCTTGCTCGTCAGCGCCGGTTCATCCACCGCCCCCACCCACACCCGCCGATCCATATCCGGCAATCGGTCACATATCCGCGCCGCCAAACTGCTCTTGCCATAGCCGCCCATCCCCGTAATCACCACCCCCAGTTCTTCGGCACTGGGATCACGCAAGACTCGCAAGCAACGCTGCAACGGTCGCCGCCGCCCCACAAAGCTCTCCCGCGTCGCCACCTTCACCCGCCCCTCCATGTCTAAAAAGGTGCTGGACACCGACGGCTTAGGGGCTGGGTGCCGTCCCCGCGTGCGCAGCGGCGTCACCAGCGCCGCCGGCAGCGTATTCGCCACATACAGCCGCAGCAGATGCCAGTCCCGTGCCTGATCCTTGAGCAACTGCTGCACCGTCAACGCCATCGCCGCCGGCAGCGACTTCGCCGAAGCCAACGCCTGGTACAGTGCCGCTGCCGCCGCCGTGCCGTCGGTATCCAACACCGGACGACCCCAGCCCAATACCGCATCCGCCCCCGCTGCAATCAACCCCTCCGCCAACGACGGCACATCGCCCCGCCCCATCCGCTGCCCCGTCCGACAGCCCGACAGAAACAGCAGCCGAGGAAAGCGATAGCCAAACACATCGGCAATGTCTTCTGCTGTGGCATCTAGGCGATCGCCCACATCCGTCTCCGTCAAAAAGACAGGACTGGCATCCCTGTGGCCCGCGTGCCCCGTCACATGCACCACATCAAAGGTGTCTTGCGGATAGCTCTCATACAGATCCTTAAGTTCCGTCAGACAGCCACTCTCCTCCACCTGCAAAAACAACGGCTGCTTTGCCGTCGCGCTCAGAATGCGGGCTTCCTCCTGCTCAAAATTAAGCTCCGGCTGCACCCCCTCCGGTGCCGTCGCCATAAACAACACATTCAGCGCCCGATTCGGCACGGGCGTATCATCCGGCCGCAGCGGCACCGGATCATCCGGGTCAGTCCACCACCGCAGCGGCACCACCGTCGGGCGCTTCTTCGCCACCAAAAAATCATGACCATCATGCAACACCTCCCACGGCAAATGGGCCAGCCGTCCCGTCACCGCGATCGCCAACGCCACCAATGGGTCACGCCGTTGCCGCAGCGTCCGCTCCAGCCAGCGATCGCTCCCATCCAGCCATCGATACAGCCGCTGCCCCGTGGTTGCATAGTCCTCCTGCAACACCGTCGGGTAATAATCCCGCTCCATCACCGCGATCAAATCCTCAATTTCAGCCAGCGGCAGCGATCGCGGCTCATGCCGATTCAGATTCTCCCAGCCATACCGCAACGTCACATGGGCATCGCCAGTCGATCGCAGATCGATATGCAGAACTGGTACAGCATCGGCAATCATTTGGCAAAAGGCTTTAGGGCATTGCTAATGTCTTCAATCGTGGCATCTTCCAACAGTAAACGGCTAGTCTTCGTCACAATCAGCACCTTCTCGATCCGCGCTTGACTATCCTTCGTGCGATAGCTCTGGTGCCACCTGTGCAGCTTCTCCCCAATCGTCATCGCCCCCACCGTAATGGCAACCACCGTCCCGACCACCGCCAGCGTCCCGCCATCTTTACTCACCGACTCATCAACCTGATAGCTTCCCTCAATCCCTTCCATGCTGAACAGTTCCGCCGCCGCCGCTTCCGCGCCCGCACCCGCGATCGCAATTTGTACTTCTGCCATGCCGTCCGCTCCTTGCGACTGGTTTCCTAACAGGTGTAGCAAATCCCAGCCCCAAATCCAACAACAATGGGCGATCGCCCTTCTCACTCAAGGGCAATTGAGAGAGGCGATCGCCGCTTACCAAAATCGCTACCAAAATAGGCCAATCAATAGCGCAATTGGGGAAACCATCAAAATCCACATCGCACTTTCTAGACCGATTTGCTGAGCCACAAAACCCAACCCTAACGGCGCTAAACTTCCGACTAACCCAAATAGGTTGTTGAGAGTCATGACGGTGCCGCTTTGAGCAGGCATTGCCGTGTACAGTTTCCCCTGCAAAATGGAGAACCATCCGGCATTGAGGAAACCCAAACAGCCAAGCAGGGCAAACTTCACCGTCGGATCAGGAACCAGCAAAAAAGCAGGATACAGACATAAGACCAGGCTGACGCTCACTCGCAGATACGATAATCCTCGAACTCTCTCTAGCAAAGGAACCAAGAGAAAATCTCCGAGTAACCCAAAGCCTAACCAAGCGGCGATCGCCACACTCACATCAGCCGTGCTAGCCCCCACAACATTGACAAAATAAAGCGCCACAAACCCCGCCAACACGTCTAGCATCAGATCGGAACATTGCAGCAAGATCAGCCAACGAACGACAGACGATCGCTTTAATGCCTGAATTGCATTGCGAAACCCATCGTTGAAACAAGGGGTTGATGGCTCATCATGAGAAACCGTGGCAACCGTCATCGGGTAGTTCCACAGCTTCACTAACAATAATCCGGTCAGCACCGCGATCACGAAAAATGCGCCGCGCCAACTTTGATGAATGGCGATCGCCCCAGCCAACATCACGGGGCCAATGACATTACCCAGCGAGCCAGCCAAGACCCAGCGAGCCATGTTTTGCTCGTGGCGAGTTGGGTCAAGATCCATCAACGTCGCTTGGCACAAATTGACAAAGCTCCCCGAAGCCGGAGCTAGGATGATGAATCCCGCCAGAAATAAGGGAAAATCTTGACTCACGGTGATGAGAAGGAGGGCGATCACAAACCCGATGCCTCCAGCCAAAATCAAGGGTCGTCGCTGTCCCACATCACCCCAAATCCCGACAATAGGTTCGATCAGGTTAGCGATGAGATTGGGAAGGGTCAGCACCAGCCCCACCTGCACGTAAGAAAGGCGTAAATCTTGACTAATCAGGGGCCAAGCCCCCACCATCACCCCGCAAACCAATTCATCGAGTAGCTCAATGGCCAGAAAAATGAGGGTCATCCTCATCATTGTTCTGACGGTTTTCGTCTTATTCATCAATCGCATCGTGGAATTCTCCTGCTCTTCAAAACATCTGGCCTGCGCAAATCTGGTCATGGCACGGGTCAGGGAGGAGGAATCCACGAACAAAAGCTCTGCCTTACCCCTCTTAAAGAGATCTGTAAGGCAGAGAATTGCTGCGTTTGGAGTTTAGAAAGTTACCAGGGTGGGAAATTCATCACACTGTCGGGGGATAACAACCAATAAAGATGCTTGTAGTGTAATGTAACACGCCAGCTTCTTTTTGGGTTTTAGAAAAACGTTGTGATGCTGTTGGCAACGATAACGTGCAGAATGCCTGCCAATCGGCAAAAATCGACGCAGCCGCGCAGCCTACGAATTCAGGCACAAGCAGCAGAGAAAGTGATTTTGCCCTGACCAGATTTAAGGACACTCACTCGTTAACTGCTGGGGCAACGCCTTAATAACCCGCTGAAACAGAGAAGGATCGTCGAGTCCTTGAGCGGCCATCAGCGATCCCTGAATCAGGATGATGGCATGTTCGCCGCGTTGCCGAGCGAGGGTTTCATCCATACCCGATTCGACTAAGACAGTGGCGATCGCCCCAATCCATTTGTCTAACGCTGCTTTGATGTGAGGGTGAAACGCTTCTCGCCCGGTGCCAACCTGCAAAATAGCCAGTAAGCAAGGTTGGGTTCCTTCGCCATAAAGATCATTGATGCGATCGCACATTGTCTGCAACCGCTCGAACTCACTGCCTTCACTGGCAAGGGGCTGCAACACATTTTCTTCAACCCAGTCATCCGCATAATTCAACACCGATTTCACCATGGCATCTTTGCCGCCAGGGAAATGGTGATACAGGCTGGCTTTGCCTAGCCCGGTCGCCTCAGAGATTTTGGACAGGGTTGCACCGTCATAACCATATTGCCGAAATACCCCAAACAAACAGGGAATGAAAGCTTCCTTGGACATTTCAAACCTTTTTGAATGTGACTGTTGACATTATACCGATCGTTCGGTACAGTCTAAATATACCGAACGATCGGTACAAAACAGCATTAAGCGTTCATTCCTTGGGAGGTTTCTATGCAGTTAACAAAACAAGCTCTCAGTCAACGCACCGATCACGTTTACGATGTCTTGGTCGTTGGGGGCGGTGCAGCCGGACTTTCGGCTGGCATTTATCTCCAGCGCTATCTTTTATCCACGCTGATGATCGATAAAGGCAAAGCCCGTTCGTTTTGGATGCAAGAGTTGCACAATTATCTCGGGTTGCCCTCCGATACGCCGGGTCGAGAGGTTCTGAAGCAAGGCAAAGATCACTACCTGTCCCTCGATGGCGACTATCTCCATGCTTATGTGGAAGAGGTGATTGACGAAGGCGAAACCTTTGCGGTGCGGGTGCGCGTAGGTCGTCAAAACCCGACCTACGAAGTGTTTCGCAGTCGTTATCTGATTGCGGCTAGCGGCATCATCGATCACCTGCCGCAGCTCTCAAACATGAAAAATGTGTTTGACTATGCGGGCTACAACTTACATGTATGTCTGATCTGCGACGGCTACGAGATGCGCGATCAGCGGGCGGGAGTTTTTGGCAGCAATGAATCGAGTCTAGACGTGGCGTTTTCGTTGGGCTGGTTTACCCCGCATATCACGGTATTCACCAACGGCGCGTTTGAAGTTGGCCCAGAGTTGCGCGATCGCCTGACTCAAAAGGGCTACACCTTGAATGAGCAGCCGATTCACCAGTTCCTTGGCGAAAACCATCAGATGTCTGGGGTAGAGTTGGCAGACGGTTCTGTCGTGGAACTGGATGCCGGACTGATCTCAATGGGGTCGAAATATCATGCCGATTATCTCAACGGCATTGACCTCGACTACCAAGGCGGCAACGTGGTGACCGACACGATGAATCGCACGTCTCACCCTCGAATTTTTGCCGTGGGTGATCTGAAAGTGGGCATGAATCAAGTCATCGTTGCGGCTTCAGATGGGGCGTTGGCCGCCACCCAAATTTGGCGTGATATTCGCCGCAGTGAAGGGACTCGACGGGTTCCTATGGTCAGCAATGCTGCGTAATAACAGTGCTTTTCAGACGATTTTTGGAGGACATCGCCCTGTTTTTGGGGGTGACCTTCCTGAATTGATACTGGCTCGTGTTGGGTTCAGCGGCGATCGCCAGCGAACTTGCCCTCACTCCAGAGGCGCTATCCCAGTCTTTCTCGCGGTTGCAGACTGAACGGTAGAAACCCTCTAATCTCTCTACGAACCATTCATTCATTTATTGACAGGAATTACTACCATGGCTATCACTCAAGGCGCTCATCATATGGGTCTGATATCAAGTCGGAATGAATAACCATGATATTACTCACCCGAGTTACAACCGGCCGAACGGCTGTGGCCCCTGGTTAATGAGGTGTTAGCCAATCAAGTGTTTGAGTCGATAGAGTCGGCTGAAGACCTGGTTTACCAACGCTGTCAGCGATTGTTGCAGCAGCAAGACCTGATTCGAGATCTCACGTTTTACCATTGGTGGCCAGGGTATGAAAGGGGCACTCATGTCGCTTCATCATGTGCATTCAACCCGACTTGATATTAGAGGCGCTGTTGGCTACTTCTCGCCCCGAAAAGTTATCTCGGCCCGAGAGAGCGCCCATGACGATGATTTTGGGATTGGGCGATCGCCGCAGGGCAGGCAACAGCGCCTTCACCAGCCGGATCGGGGCCACTAAATTCACTGCAATCACGCGGGTAATGTCGTCATCGGAGCAGTCTTCAAAGCGGTACTGGGAAGTAAAGGCGTGGGTTTCCCAGGTGCCGCCCATGTAGAGGAGCGCATCAAGGGGGGCATCACCAATGGCCTCGTCCACGGTTGTGATTCCGGCTAGCTCAGACAAGTCAGCCTGAATCCAGTCACCTACGGGGGCCGGAGTGCGGGATACGGTAAGGAGGCGATGGTCACAAACCGACCCTAAGGGGCCATCGCACCTTGCTTGCAAATGCTCGGCTACAGCCAACCCAATGCCGCGACTGGCACCGGCAACTAAAACATTTTCAAACGTCATCAGCATTCTCCTGTTGAGTTGAGGTTGTTCTTGGAATAGCAAGCACTATCAAGGCGGACAGTTCTAGGAGCAAGGCGGCGATCGCCGTTGACGTTAGTTTCAGTAACCAACCATCCTCTACGCCAAACAATCCTGCTACACCACTTAGGTAAGCAGAAATAATATCTGTAAAATCAATGACAATACAGCCAGCCAGCAGGAGCTTGATCGCTGTTTTATCGGCTACGATAACCAACAGAGAGAGCACCATATCTCTGATGGCCCAAGCTCGAATTGCATAGGGCATTTGGGGGTTAGCAGACAGCGAAATGCCAACTTCCTCCATGAACCAAGGTGGATTAGCATAGCCGAAAGCGCTGAGGCTAAACCGAATGATGCACATGAGTCCGATCAGCAAAGCAATGTACCAGTGTTGACCTCTCATGCTTACTCCCTTGACATGCTTAACTTCAGCCCAAACTTAGTCACCCCTGGAAACTCGATGTTGAACTGCTCCGAGAAATAATCGGCATAGAAGGTTTGGTAAGGCTTGAACCCAACCGCTTCGTAGGCGTGACGGGCGCGATCATTGCCGTTGATCACCATGATGCCGGCATGAGAATGTCCCTGGGCTCGCCCCTCCTCCAGCACTGCTTGGAGCAAGGTTTTCCCTAAACCCCGCCCCCGAGCTGCGGGCAGAACGGCTACATTCTCGATAATCCAAGGCGCTTGAGGCGTGAGGAAAAAGGGTGTCAAGTCCCCTCCAAATAGCCCTAAGTAGCGATCGCGAAACAGGGATGTCGTAGCGCTTGACCAATGCAGAGCTTGGGCGATCGCCTCCAACTGAGACAGCCGCAGCGGGCAGTAATCCTCAGGGTTAGGGACATACCCCGCCGCCGCCGCCACAGGTTTACCCTGCTCCTCCAGAACGATAAAGTCATGCACATTGCCCCAGTTCGAGGCATCAGTTCGCAACTCTGCCTCAATAAATGCTAGGGCTGGGGTGTCCGTGCCCTCTAGCAGGTCTTCCCAAAAACAATGGTCGAGGGGTGGCAGTGAAGCCTCGTATTCAATTTGGGTGAGGAAGGGAATATCAGCGCTTGTAGCCTTTCGAGTTGTGAGCAGTATCGACATAACTCCCCTTTGAGGTGATCCCCATAAAAGATACAATCTGTATGTATCTCAAAATAGAGCCTTCCTCTTCGCTCTGTCAAGATGCATACTGTCTGAATGTATGAGTGCGATCGCCATGTCTCCCAAGTTGACCAAAGCCGAGCAAACCCGCCGTACCCGCCGCGTCATTCTAGATCGGGCACGGCATCTGTTTGCCACCCAGGGCTATGCCGCCACCGGCACCGAGGAAATGATCAGGGAATTGGGGATTACCCGGGGGGCGCTGTATCACCAGTTTGGCGACAAGCTGGGGGTATTCAAGGCCGTGGTGATCGAAGCCTATGGCGAAATCACGGCCCACATCCGCACCCGCGTCGAGCCGCTGGACACCAACTGGGAGCAGCTCGTGGTTGGCTGTCAGGCATTTCTAGAAGTTGCTCAGCAGGAGGAGTTGCGACGGCTGGTGTTTATTGAAGCACCCGCTGTTTTGGCGGCAGACACCCTGGTGGAAATTGATCAGGGTGGGTTTGGCTTGCTGCAGGAGTCGATTCAGATTGCGGTAGCGGCGGGAGATCTTAAGGTGGTTGATGCGGAAGGCTTTGCCCATTTGGTGAATGGGTCATTGAATGAATTGGCGGCCTGGGTAGCTCAGTCAGAGGATCCGCAACGGCTGAAAACAGCCCAGCAGTTGATTGAGGTGTTACTGATTCGGCATCAGAACTGAGAATAAGGAGCAAGAGGGTGTTGCTAAGCCAGAGGATGAACCTCTAATCAGGGAACTCTCCTACTCAACTGGCTGAGCAGATATTCCTGAGGTTGGTGCTTGAATTCCGGCCAAGACTAGGGCGATCGCAGATTTGGTGAGTCGCTCAATGGCTTCTGGGGTGAATCACGCAAACTCTAGTCGCACGTTTTGCCTATTCGGCTGTGCAAGGATGCGGCGGGTTTCGGCATCAGTAGACTGCCGGTTTTGGGCGGCTAGGTGCGATCGCAGTGCACTCACAGCCACCGGTTGCGCCTAGGCCCAGTTGGTCTGCTGTACCGTCGGGTCTGCTTGGACAACGCTTACGGTCAGACGATGGGCCAGGGCCACACCCAAAGCCAAGCCGACAGTCATCACGTTCAACGCTTTCCTATTCAATGCTTTCATAGAGACTCCTCAATTCCGGCCTGCTGCCGGATCAACCAAATTCCTGTGGTCAGGCCGTAGGCGGCCCAGCCCAAACCATTCACCAGCCCCACCAGCAGGCTGGGCAAGCTTTGACACAGCAGGGCGCACAGGGCCGCACTCCCCGCCCCCTGCAATGCCCCGCCCAGCAGACTCACCAGCAGCCAGCTCCAGGGCGTTGGCACAACCTGCCCAGTTTGGAATCGACCGTGTTGTTGCAAAATCCATCCCTGGGCCAGGGCCATGCCCATCACGACTAGGGGTTCCCGCACCAAGTTGAGCCAGAAGACCTCCCATAGTCCAAAGGTCTGCCACAGTAGGACTGCCACCGACTGGTAGACTCCGCTCAGCGCTATCACACCCAGGGTGCTCACTATCCAGCCCAGGGCACTAGCAACGGGCCACCACCGAAAGCCACCCTGAGATTTCAGCACCAGCCACTGGGCCGTACCCACAATGGCCCCTGTCAGCACTAGGGTGGCCATAAATTGCAGGCCGTTGTTTTCCAGCAGGCCGACGACAAAGCCGCCGAGGAAATTTGCGCCCACCCAGAAGACGAGAAAACGAGGGATGCTCACTGGGGAGGCGATCGTAGATTGTCGATTCATAGCCGCAGTTCCTCCATGATAGTGGCCAGGTGAGGTTCAAAGGTGGCTAAGTCATTTGCGTCCGAGAAAGACCCGCTGGGGTCGCCGCTGATGACACCAGTGACGAAGACATAGACCCGATCGCCATCGGTGGCCACGTAGCCCACGGTGCGATCAAACACCTTGCCGTTGGGATGGGTGATGGTGTAGCCGTAGCGCAGACCTGGCAAACTGCCGACCCTAGCGGGTTCTGGCGATTCTGCCGAGAACTGAAGGTTGGGATCAGCCCCGGCGCGATCGCTTTCCATCGCTGCGTAGTGATCCGCCACCCAGATTTCGAGAAACTGCCGCTGGGCCGCTGATGTGGGGGGCACTCCCCCTGGCAAATCCGCCGCGCTGAGGGGATGGCTAAAGCGCTCGACAGTGCCGAGAATCTCGCCGTTGGCAGTGACGCAGAGCAGTACCGGATTTTCGCAGGGTTCTACCTGCCAGTTTTCGGGAGCCGAGGTTGGCCCCAAGAGGTCGGCCCAGCCTGTGATCGCACCATCAACCGCAGCGGGCGCTTCTGCTATAGGAGCCGGCGGCGGTGCCCCAGTGCAGGCGGGCAACACCATACAGAACAGAACCATACCGGCCACAATCGGGAGTCGTGGAGAGAATTTCATAATGGTGGGGAAAAAAAGGCATTGGCGGAATTTGCCGTCACTTGATACAAGCAACCCTGCCAAAACCGAGGATAGGGGTAGCCTGTCTTCCCTGACCGATGGCAATTGCCCTGGAACGACGGAAAATAAGGCTATTACGGTACCTCACCGACGACAAGGATGATTCCTGACGCTGGCGGTTAACGTCTATTATGCTGAGTAGCAAGTTGTTTGCCCCTGCTGTTTCCAGAATTGAAACTGCTTACTATCGCAGACCCAACAGTGATGGCGGCCTCTGCCATCAGGTGCTATTGGCAAGCTCTCTAGCCGTGGGGCTATGGGGCGGTAAACCTGACGCCATGATGGTGGTCAAGACTGCAATGCCGTTTGCGATCGCTCCTTCATCACCTGCACTACCGGGCCTTTGTGGCTGAAGTAGAAGAGGCTATTGTCGGCTCTGCGGGAGGGCAGCGGTTCGCCGGGCTGTATCCCTGGATTATCTTCCCCAGCGATCGCCAATACGGCTATATCTGGGGCGTCTATGTGGAGCCTGACTATCGCCATCGGGGCATCGCCACCCGGCTGATCCAGCTTGTGGTGGAGCATTTACAGGGCATTGGCTGCACCAAAGTGGTGCTAAACGCTGCCCCCAAGGCCCGCCCACTCTATCAGCGACTAGGCTTCAGCGACAGCAATTTGATGGAACTCGATCTACAGGAAAAGACAGATAGTAGAAGGCAGAAGGATGAATGAAAGACTGATCAAGCAAGCGATTTATTTGTCTGACATGTTCCACCCAAACAGCTTACAGCTCCAAATTCAACCCAACTACCATGACGCTTTCCCTGATTTCAGAATCCAACCATTTAGCAGACTACCTTGCCCCCTCAGCGGTGATTGACTGGCAACATTCGAGCATTTCGACGTTAGGGAAATCTTTAACCCAGGGCATTTCCTCCGTTCCAGACCAAATCAGGGTGTTGTACGAGTGGGTGCGCGATCGCATTTCCCACACCTGCGACATTGGCGATCCGCGCGTCACCTGCACCGCATCCGAAGTGCTGCACCAGGGCCACGGCTTCTGCTTTGCCAAGGCCCACCTGCTGGCGGCGCTGCTGCGCAGTTGCGGCATTCCCACCGGCTTTTGCTACCAGCGCCTGGTATTCGACGATGCCCAGCCCGACCGATTTACCTTGCACGGCCTGAATGCAGTTTATCTGGTAGAGCTACGCCGCTGGGTGCGATTAGATGCCCGAGGCAATAAACCAGGGGTGCAAGCAGAATTTTGCTGGCATCGCGAACAGCTCGCCTTCCCCATCCGCCCCCGCTGCGGCGAAGTGGACTATCCCAACCTCTATGTCGAGCCGCATCCCAACATCATCACTGCCTTGCAAACCTACTCCACTGCCCAAGCCCTAATCGCCCATCTCCCTGCCACGCTTTAATATCCCTCTCTCTCATTAGGAACTCTCACCCATGGCTCAGTCCTCTACCCCTCGCACCCAAGTCAAACGCGTCCCTCAACGGGCCAGCTACGATCCTCAACAGATCTACGACATTCTCGATGAAGGGCTGATCTGTCATCTGGGCTTTGTTGTCGAAGGGCAACCCTTTGTGATTCCCACCGCCTATGGCCGCTTGGAGGACAAACTCTATATCCACGGTTCCCCCGCTAGCCGGATGCTGCGTACTCTAGATCAAGGAGTGGAGGTGTGCCTGACAGTGACGCTGCTGGATGGGTTGGTGCTAGCGCGATCGGCCTTTCACCACTCGATGAACTACCGCTCGGTGGTGCTGTTTGGCACTGCAACTCGGGTGGATGACCCGACCGAAAAGCTGACGGCGCTCAAGGCGTTTACCGACCATGTGGTGTGCGATCGCTGGGCGGAGGTACGCCCCCCCAACCCCCAGGAATTAGCTGGCACGCTGGTGCTGGCGCTGGCGATCGCTGAAGCCTCGGCTAAGGTACGCACGGGGCCACCGATTGACGCGCCGGAGGATTACGCACTGCCGGTGTGGGCGGGGGAAATTCCACTGCAACTGACGGCGTCGGCTCCGGTGGCTGATGATCGGTGTCTACCTCAATTTGAGGTGCCGAGGTATGCGGTGTCCTATCGGCGAGGTAGGCAGAGTTAATTGGTAGACTTGGCTAACTGTGTAGTTTCAGAAGGGTGCAGAGGCCTATTTGGTGGCGATCGCTGGGCACAGTATCAACCAACCCTTGCTGTTCCATAACGTTCTGCTTCACCTGCCGCCAGTAACTGTTGCGCCTCATCAATAGCCTTAATGCGGTCGGTGTGCAAGCGGATTGTTAGCAAGTAAATTATCTCTGGTATGCAAGTAGCAAAATGTTAGCAGACGGAATATACAACTGAGATAAATCACCATTGATACTACCTCCTATTTGCGACTTTAAATACACATGAGCATCCACATTACGACGAATGTCTGATAACACTGTGATAGCATCCTTAAGAAAAATGCGCTCCACTCTACTAATCTTCGACTTTGCCTCTAGTCTTTCAAGATTGTTCTTATATTTGCCAAGCGTTCCAGTATTGATTTCGTAAGGGTGATTGATATTGAGTCGAGTTAATTCCTGTTGGAACCATACATTAGTTGATACCGATACTCTCGTTCCTTTAATGAATCCATATACTTTCGCTGCTTCAGGTGTTGGTAATTTCTCAGAGCCTGTGACTCCTTTTTTTAGGTGATCATTTTTACTGATAAGTGAAATTTCATTACTTAGAAAAACAGCTTTTATTAGTGCTTCAAATCCTGTTGAAAAGCGCAACCACCATATCCAGTATCCATAAGGATCATTTTCAAGAAGTAATCGTCTTTTTTGTTCTGCATCTGATGTTTCCCGAACTGCGTATACTGATTCGTCAAACTCAAGAATATTCAACCAAATTACCTGATCAATCGCAAAGTTGTATAGGGGAGCATCCCACTTTTGCAAAAACAGTGCCAAGGGGGAGAATAGAAGGGTAGCCCTAGGGATCACTCGCTATGACACCTGAAGACCAAGAGCGC
>NZ_JACSWB010000116.1 GCF_016888135.1 Leptolyngbya sp. CCY15150 | reverse complement strand
TTCAACGACTCTGGCTCTCTTGGCGCTCTCAGATATCACTACACTACTGCCATTCCCAGGACTTGAACAGCCTTTTGTCATACTGAGAATTGCTGGGGCAAGACTGCCGCCGTGGGAATCGTTACCCCAGAACGACTGTCTAAAATCAGCACGGCCTGTAGGAACATCCCCGATCGCAGCAGTGATGAACTGGGCAATTCAATCGTCAGCGTGGCTTCCCGTGTTTGGGGATCCACCAAGGGCGCAATGTCCCGCAGCCGTCCCTGCAGGTCAATGCGTGCATCAGCATCCGACGTCACCCGTACCGGCATGCCCACCTGCACTTGAGAGAGCTGGGTTTCGGGCAGGGTCACCTCTAGCTCCAACTGACCATTTTGAATTAGCGAAAACAAGGGCGTGCCGGTGGAAGACACATCTCCCAATCGCGCCATGCGCTCGGCCACAAGGCCATCGGCTGGAGCCAACACCAAGGTTTGATCCACCTGGGTTTCTAACTGCTGGATGCGTGCCGCCTGACTAGCGACCTGAGCCTCAGCGCTGTTGACATTGGCGATCGCCACCTGCACACCCTCCTGGGAGGTAACGGCCGCCGTCGCCCGACTGTCATAATCCTGCTGACTGATCACCCCTTCATCCCGCAGACTCTGGAAGCGCTGCAAATTGGTCTCCGCCTCCGCCAACGTGGCCTGGGTCTGGGCGAGAGTAGCCTGCTGCTGGCGCACATTGGCCCGAGCTGATTCGAGACTGGCTTGGGCTTCCAGCAGTTGCGATCGCAGTACCGTATCATCCAGCACCGCCAAGACCTGCCCTGCCGTCACCACATCGCCGTCGTCCACCAAAACTTGCTGAATCTGCAGACCGCTGGTGCGCGGGGCGATCGGCAGCAAATCGTAGGGCACCACCGTCCCGGTTGTCTCTAGACTACGCTCCACCGAGGTAGACTGCACCGTGAGCACGGTCACCGGCTGCGCCGCTGATTCCGTGGCTTCGCTCGCATCATCCACCGCCGCCGCTGGCTCCGAAGTCAGTCTCATGCCGCCGACCAGCAACCCGGCTGCCAGACCCAAGCCCAAACCAATCCATAGGCCAGGCTTGCTGGCAAACCAAGACCACCATCCCGGTGCGATCGCTGGCGAGGTGGATGGATCATCAGAACCCGTAGCCTCTAGGGCAGCGTTGGGGTCTTGGCCTCCTCGAAATGCAGACTCTGTCACAATGTGCCTCCCAGCGATCGCAACCTAAGACGGCTGCTTACAAATCTTTATAAATCCTTCTGTTTTATTATGACCCATGGATTTACATTTCAGTCTCCCCCGGATGGGTAGTACATCTAAGCTGGGGCAGGCTGGGGGGAGCGATCGCCTTTGGGCTGAAGAAACGAAGGAAGAAGAAAAAGATCTGACAACTTTTTAGAACCGCTGCATAAGTTCTGCATTGCCGATCCGAGTAGAGAAGTAGGATGCTATGACGAGTGGCTGTACTTCCAGCAACATCTTCACCCGTCATCAGCTTGCCTCTACCAACTGTTTTGGGGTTCTAGGGATGTCAACACCTATGACCAGTTATAAAGATCAACTGGCTAAAGAATTCTCAACCTTCCTACTGGCTGACCTCAGCCAGGGGACTATGTTTCCCCTTCGGCGCACTGATCGGGGACTTCGGCGACTCATGGGACATATTGTTTCTGATGACCCACTGACCATATCTCATGACCACTGGGCACAGTACCTGCTGCTCAAGCTCCAGACGATAGATGGGGAGTTTGTGCCCCCATCATCGCCGGACTCAAGTCTGGTGGAACTGCGGCTCCAAGCCTATGCGGATCAGCCAGATGTATTGCTTCAACTACATCACTATCTGCAGGCACGGCAGACAGAGGCGTCTTTGCATTCCTTTTTTCGCCAGGGTTCCCGCGATCCCCAGCACCTGCTGATTGCCTACCTACAGCCCAGCTATTGGTATGCGACCCGCCGGTTTGTCTATAAGCACTACGACCACCGGTCAACTCAGTGGGATGATTACCTGCAAATGGCGATGATTGCTATTAGCGATCCGGCCAAGTTGCTCAAGCACTATGACTTTCGAAAATCACAGGTTCGCACCTATGCCGAAACGAAAATCTATGGGGTTGTCTATGACACCGTTCGAGCCAACCATGTTCATGAGAAAGTGAACAACTTGGGACGTCATGGATTGTTGCGTGCTGTCAGCCGCAGACAAATTCGGGAATGTCTTTCAGGCAGCGGGCGATCGCCTGAGGATATCGAACAGTATGGTGCCCTTTGGCAGAGCTATCGTGAAATTCACCAAGCGCCACCTCAACAGGGCAGGAACGGTCAGGCACGCCGTATTCCAGATCCAACTGCGGAGGAATGGCAAGCCATTGTGGAGCGCTACCATGCTCAATCACCAACCCTGCTACCCATAGCCAACTGGCAGGACGCAGAGCAGATGATGGGTGAGCTTGAAGCTGGGCTCCGCAATCACTGCGATCCTAAGACACTGCGTCAGCGACTGGAAACCGAAGCAGATCAGCAACAGAAGATTACGCCCCTAGATGAGATTCTTGATGCCCAAGATGCCCAGCGCTTGGAGCAGCAACTGCAGTGTTTGCAGGAGAGCTTAGCGGCGACGCTTCAGCACTTAGATCCAGGTTACTACCATGCCATGCTGCTGTGGTTGGGGTTGGGGTTCACCCAAAGCGATGTCTTAAAGCTCATGGGAGCATCTCTAGGCACCCAAAAGCAATATCAACTGTCTCGCAAGCTGGATGCCTACAAGCGTAAACTTATTCAGCCCCTAGCCCGGCAGATCTGCGATCGCGCCTCTGGCTTAACAGACACCCCGCTTTCTGCAGAACAGATCATTCGCAATATTAGCGAGCATGTCTCAGAGGTTCTTAAACTTTTTTGCCGTCAAGCGGTTAGCGATGTTCTGAGTAACTTGCTACTCACCTTAGCTGAATCTGACTACGTCTTACTCCAGTCTGCCTATAACCAAGACCTGAGGGACGATCATTCAGACGAGTTTAGCCCTTCGCTATCGCCTCAAGCCTCTCAGGATTGTCTCCTAACTGAACAACACCTGCTGGATGCATTCAAGCTCTGGATGCAGGATAGCTTGGATATTGATCTCGCTCCCTATCCCGAGCTAGACAAGAAACTTATCGATTTTATCCGCCAATGGCTCACTCAACATATTATGTAAGCAGCATTAGGGAGGCATACAGCATGTTTACGGTAGATGAATGGATGAATATGGCACCGCAGCAAGTTTGGATAGATCTGACTGCTGAAGACATTCAATGGGCAAAACAACAGATGAAGGGTCAGGCTTATTCCAGCCCAAATTCCTATCATCAGATCTATCAAAACTGGCTTTGCCTGCGGTTGAGCCAACGATGGTTAGAGGAAGACCTGAATACTAGCCCAGTTCCTTGGTTATCCATGGATGAGTTACCCAGTGTATGGGATGTATTGAATGGTTTCATCGTTGAGGTTCAGGGAATTCGGCTTGCGCTGATTCCTAGCGATGCGCTTGAGGTTGATGAGTTGCGCATTCCCCAGGAATGGGTAGATAGCCCCTGGGTGGCAGATTACTACGTATCAGCACAGATTAATCTAGAGGATGGCTGGGGACGGATTTTAGGCTATGCTCCGCACAAGGCGGTTAAAACGGCTGCCCAATTCCAAGAGCGCGATCGCTCCTATTGTCTTGATCAACACCAGCTTATTGATGACTTCAACGTTCTCTGGGTGGAGCGGGAAGTGATGCCTAACCCTACGCCGATTGTGCCAGATATTCTGCCCCTGGGAGCCGCGATCGCTCAGTCATTGATTACAGACTTAGCCACAATTAAGCGCTATTCGCCACGCCTTGATGTTCCCTTTGGGCAATGGGCCGCCTTGATTACCCATTCTGACTACCGTCAATCGCTGTATCAACACCGTACGACCCCGACGATAGTACGTCTACAACAGTGGCTCCAAGGACAGATTACGTCGGGCTGGAATGCGGTGCAGACCTTAGCAGAGACTGACTTTCAAGGGGCGATCGCCCGAGGAAGCTCTAGCTCGTCTCAAGGTGAACGCCTTGTCATAGATGGCAAGGTTAGTCTTAGGGTTCAAATTGAACCCGTGAACCATGCCGCCAAGGACACTGCTTCATCGGAATACCGCGTTTCTATCCGTGCATGTCTCAGTCAACCGCTAGAAACCGCTCAATATCTATCGCTAAGCTGTTCTGGAGGCGATGAAGATGACTGCCAAGCATCTACACCAAACGACTCCAATCTTGAACTCTTGCCTTTAATTGGCGAAGCAGGTGAGGCATTTGAGGTCACCCTTGTGCTGGGTGAGCAACAGGAGACAGTTCAGTTTATGCTCTAAAAACCAACCTCATCGTGCTGAATAAGCTGTGTTGCTGGCACTGCCTGGTATTGCCCTATATACGGACAGGCTTAGTGATGATTTTAGTGCCATAAATAACCGCAAAAACACGGAGAGGTGTGTTACATTACTCTCTGAGGTGATATAAATCATGCTCCTTCTGTTAAGCCAGTGTAAGTAAGTTGAACAGTAGATTAGCGTAGCTTCACGGATGTGGTTTTGATCTGCTTTACGTTCATAACAGCGTTTCTAGGATGATAAAAGACCGTTTTCAGGGCTTTACTATGTAGTATTGAGGTGCAGGGGGCTATGAGAGATGATCTAAATGGATATCTAGATTTCCTGAAAGAAGGAAAAGCGCGCATCTGGATGCTACTGATTGGGATTGATGACTACACAGATACTCGATTGAAACCTCTATCCTGCGCTGTGTCTGACTGCCAAAAGCTGGAAGATGCTTTAAAAATAGCAACTCAAGACTTTAAGGCATCGGAAATTCGACCTCTCTATGGCGCAAGCGGCGATCGCCCCGTTACGAAGGAAGATGTAGAAGCAGAACTCGCGACTATCGTTCAATCTGTGAAAGTGAGGGATACCCTCTTCATTTATTTCTCTGGCCACGGAGAAATCGGATCGGATGATCAACTCTATCTTTGTCTAAGCACCACTCAAACAGATAACCTGCTGGAAACAGGGCTGGGAGTTCGTCATCTGCTCAGTCAACTCAAGGCATCGAAGGCCAGTCGTCAGGTGGTTGTAATGGATGCTTGTCATAGTGGCGGCACGATTGGGCAATTTGGGGCAAGGAGTCGAGGTTCTGCCGTTTTAGAGCGATCGCCTCAGGATTCTCCCCTAGGCGATGATCATGATGATAGTCCGGAGGTTAATCCAGCCATTGGGCAAAAGCTCACGGAAAATCTCAACCAGTATGTGAGTAGTGCAGGCAAGGATTTTTTCGCGCTACTATCCTGTGAGGAAGGACAGCAATCCTGGGAAGTGTCAGGATTTGGAGGAATTTTCACTCATTATTTAGTGGAGGGCTTAAAGGGAAAAGCAGCGAATCCCGAAGGGTTGATCGAAATGGATCACCTTTATAAATATGTTCGAAGAAATACAGCTCGCTCGGTTCAGGAACAAATTTGTCCCACTCGTCCGACGGCAAACCAAACGCCAGTACGCTTAACAGCCGGTAGTCAAGACATTATTATTGGGGTGGGTTCTTTAACTCGCAGTGAAGAAGATTTGTTTGCCCCACCACCCCCAAATACTTCCCTAGACATAAAGTTTGCACAACAACGTAGCCGCTATCTCAATGCCTTTAGTTATTGTTATCAACGGCAATATCCACCTCGAATTTCTG
>NZ_JACSWB010000115.1 GCF_016888135.1 Leptolyngbya sp. CCY15150 | reverse complement strand
GGAACTGGCGGCGGCAGTCTCGGCACAGGTAGCTTTGTTTGCCGTTGCGATGCCCATTCTTGACAACGTTGGTGCTGGCACAATGAGGACAATTCATGATGGACTTCCTTGACTCCACATCATTTTATATTATGCAACGCCGAATTTTTAGATGAGAAGGCCAATGGTTTTCAACTGGAACGCTCTGAGATTCGCTCTGCTCCGGCACTATCGCGGCTTTGTTTGGTCATGGCGGTGGCCACTTTACTGCTGA
>NZ_JACSWB010000114.1 GCF_016888135.1 Leptolyngbya sp. CCY15150 | reverse complement strand
CACTGCTGTTGCTGCTTGAGATGAAGCCCCAGACTGTTTGGCAGGCTGTGGAGCATGTTGTCATGGAGAGTAGCCGTTGAGCAGAACCTAGCCCCTGTTCAGAAAAACAATTACTTATTCATGGGCGATCGCGTATACGCGTATATTAAAAGATAAGAATTGTAGTAGCAAAATAGATCCATCGAGTAAGTAAAACGTTGATTGTTTCGAGGTGAGTTGCGGCATGGTGCTGAGGTGCCTAAAGAGCGATCGTGGACTTGGATTACTGTAGTGCATGAGGTTTTGGGTGGCCTGTCTGACAGCAAAAGAGGTAGGTTGTGGATACATTAGTGCAGGATGCATAAGATGTTTAGGTAAGATGTGTGCATTAAAATAGGTAAGTGAGATATGTTAATGGCGATAGTAGGATAAGGTAATGCATTTCTTTCTACTGTCAAGTGCCACGATAAATGACCAAAAAATGGTAGTTGTGCCACGATAAATGACCGTTAAAGTCCAGACGTGTTGTGAATAGAAGGGTGTAGGCGATCGCCGTGTCCAAGACTTGAATCAAAGAGTGCAAGAATCATGCATTAAAGGCTCAACATTCCAGAGAGCTACAATTGATATATAGTAAGCCTTTCAGAGACTTCGGACAAAGAGCGTGGCACGGGATCAGCGGACAAAAAGCGTGGCACGGTTGTAGCTGATTGGAAGAAGCTAGAAGCTTTAATCTGAAAAGATTTCAGGCTTTTGTTGAGCATAAATAATAAATTTTCTAGAGGACATATATCGTGGCACTTGAGGAATGCGAAAAAATAAAAGTTGGTGAGTGCCACGATAAATGACTGCATAGACTCAGACTATTGATGAACAAAGGGCTATAGCGATCGCGACCGAGGGAACGGTCGAAATTCATGTCAAATCGAGCGAACGCGTGCCTCAAAACTAGAGCCGCGATCGTGTCGCATATAGCCATATCCTTGCAGCAATAAGGCTAGAGTAAGGCATCAACTGAACGGGTGCCATAGAGCCTCGCCAGTCACCTAAAGGTTTCGAGGAAGCGCGTCGTGAATGAAACCCGCGATCGAGAACAAGCCAGCGAGATCCAGCGACGCATCGATATCCTGCATCAGTTAGAAACGAACCGAGGGCAGCCTACCTACCATCAAGCGCGAAAGCGAGCCGCCCAAGACCTAGACCTGAGCGAACGCAGCCTGAGACGGCTACAACACATCTATCGCACCCAAGGCCCATCTGGACTACATCGCCCCGAACGAGCCGATGCGGGACACCATAAAACCGATTTAGCGTGGCAAGACTACATTATCAAGCGTTACCGGCAAGGGAACCGAGGGATGCGCCAGACCAGCCGCGCGCAAATTGCCAAACAAGTTGAAATCCACGCCGCCGCCCAAGGATATAGCCACTATCCTAGCCGTCGCACCGTGTATCGAATCCTTGCCCCATTGATCCAAGAACAAGAGCAAAAGCAGAAACGCCATCACATTGGCTGGATAGGCGAAACCCTAACCCTAACCAGCAAAACTGGTAGTGAAATCGCCATCGACCATAGCAACCAAGTATGGCAATGTGACCATACCCCCGCTGACATTTATATTGTTGATTGCCAAGGAGAGATCCTGGGTCGTCCTACGCTAACCACCGTCATCGATACCTACTCCCGCTGCATCATGGGCATCCACCTGGGCATGGATCCCCCCAGCGCCAGCGTTACTGGACTAGCCCTACGCCACGCCATCCTGCCCAAAACCTATCCCCCCAGCTACCACCTGCACCACGACTGGGAAAGCCAAGGCATCCCCCAATACCTCTACACCGACAGCGGTAGCGACTTCACCTCCCATCACCTCGAACATATCGCCAACCAACTCGGCATCGTCCTGTGTCATCGGCACCGCCCCAGCCAAGGCGGCATCATCGAACGTCCCTTTGGTACCCTCAACCAAGACTTCTTCTCCCAACTCCCCGGCTATACCACCGCCCGCGCCACCCCCCACCAAAACGCCATCAAAGCCGAAGCCATCCTGACCCTCGAACAACTCGAAACCCTTCTGATCCGCTACATCGTGGATAACTACAACCAACGCATCGACCCGCGCGATCGCCATCAGAGCCGTATCAGCCGCTGGCGCAACGGACAGATGAGCCTTCGCCAACCCCGCGACGCCCGTGAACTCGACGGTCTCCTCCTACGGCAGCAGAACCGCCGCGTTTACCAAGGTGGCTACATCCGCTTCGCCAACCTCGTGTATCGGGGCGAATACCTGTCCGGTTACGCCGGAGCCGAAATCGTGATCCGCTACGACCCCCGAGACATCACCACCCTATGGGTGTACCAAGCGCACAAACACCACGACGAATTTTTAACCCGAGCCCACGCCCAAAACCTAGAAACCGAACACCTGTCCCTCTCTGATGCCAAAGCCATCAGCCGTCGATTACGTGAAACTCAGCGAGCGATCAGCAATCAGTCCATCCTCAACGAAATCCGCGATCGCCATCACTACATCGACACCTTATCCGAACCCATCGACGAAACTCCTGCTATTTCATCCGACGCCTCCGACACCTCCAAACCCTCAACATCCCCAAAACCCCTACCCGAGATTCGCGTGTACGACTACGAACAACTGCGTCAATCGCATGGACATTAATCTCCAACCGTCAAACATCTGCTAACCCCCACGAGATCCTCCATGCCTCCCAA
This sequence comes from Leptolyngbya sp. CCY15150, assembly GCF_016888135.1. Classification (NCBI taxonomy): domain Bacteria; kingdom Bacillati; phylum Cyanobacteriota; class Cyanophyceae; order Leptolyngbyales; family Leptolyngbyaceae; genus Leptolyngbya; species Leptolyngbya sp. CCY15150. The sequence continues at coordinate 2,657 of NZ_JACSWB010000114.1, read as the reverse complement.
AGAGAAATCTCCTGTCCCTAAGTCATCTGCTTCTGGTTCCTCACCGCCCGCGATCGCCGATCTCAACGATCGCATTCGGCAACTAGGCCGCCGTCGAATCCTAGAACTGCCCCAGATGCTCGATTTTCATACCTGGTTAGATGGAAAACGCCTAGCCCGTCAATCCTGTCGTGTGATTGGTGAATCGCGCACTGGCAAAACCGTTAGTTGTGACACCTATCACCTGAAAAGCCAAATGACCCAACGACCGGGTCACGCCCCAATCGTTCCCGTCATGTACTGGCACTGTCGTGAGAACCTATCCGTTCGTAGCCTCTTCATCGGCTTACTTGAGACCCTTCAGTATCAAGCTACCCGTGGACAAAACCCCGAACTGCGAGAGCGGGTGTACCACGTATTACGCAATTGCCAAGTCGAGATGATCATCTTCGACGAAGCCCAACGGGCCAGCACCCAAGCCATGTCCGAAATTCGAGATATCTCCGACCTCTTAGAAATTGCCGTTGTGTTAGTGGGCACCGATCGCCTCAACGTCGTGATCCAACGTGATGAACAAGTGCTGTACCGCTTTCTATCCGCCTATCGATTCTCCCGCCTAGATAGCGACGATCTTCAAGCCATGACCGCCCTATGGGAAACTCACGTCCTGCAGCTTCCCGACCCCTCAGAACTCACCCAGCCCAAAGCCCAGAGTTTATTACTACAAGCGACCCGAGGTTATATCGGCGTCCTCGATCAAATCCTGTGTGAAGCCGCCATACGAGCCTTGCAGCAGGGCCAGACCCGCATCGACTTGTCCTTGCTAAGACAAGTTGTTAAAGAATGCTCCCTTGCCATCAAATAGAGCAGACGCCTCATGACGCGCTCCAACCCGAACCAAAGCACTCAAAACACCCCTTCACTCACCCGAACTATCCGTCCTTGGTTATTTGAAGTAGAACCTTATCCCGACGAAAGTTTCAGCCACTTTCTGGGGCGATTTCGCCGTGCCAATTGTCTGAGTAGTAGTCATCTAGCATCGATGCTGGGAGAGCGATCGCACGTTGTAACGTATTGGGAAAGTCCATCCCGTCAGCGCCGACCCACTTCATTGCAACTGCATCAGCTTTCCCAGAAGAGTGGAGTCGCGATCGCACGACTTCAGCAGATGTGGTCAAGCGCCGACACCCGATTGCATTGGCCGACCCGCCTGTGTCCAGACTGTTATGCCCAGAATCCTTGGCATCGTCTGACCTGGCAACAAGCCGAACACGCACAATGTGACCAACACCCGCTATTGCTACTATCCTGCTGTCCGCGATGCCAGCATCCCCTTCGCCTACCCAGCCAATGGGCGATCGGCGAGTGCGATCGCTGTCAATTACCCTTCTCGCAGATGGCACCAATTGAGGTCCGTGATAGCGCAATAGAGTGACTCAGAAGAGTGACTAAACAAGAAGTCGGATCGACCAAATAATTTGTCGTCCGCCTGTTGGCTCATGTGTGGTTTGAAACTGCTGTTTGAGCCGCTTCAATCGTTGTTCCTGTTCAAGGATGTGATTTGGGTAGTCCCACTGTCCAACCGTTAACGTGCGAGAAATAACAGCCGAGTCGAGCTTGATTGGCGTCGTGTCGAGAGTCGCACAGGCATCAAAGAAAGCTGGTTTGAGCGATTCAATTTGGGACGCGATCGCAGCCAGTTGCATCCGAAGCGTCACCATGTCGTCAAGGATCGCATGAGCGTTTTGTGTTGTTGTGTTCATAAAAGCATTCAAGAATGTGTTCCCATCATCTAGGCCGCCAAGAAACAGAGACCTAACCAAGTCTCCGGAGCTTCAGCCTGCCGAGCGTTTGTGGCCGCTGACCCATGAAGCGATCGCCACCCGCAGTGTTGAGTTGTTAGATGAATTAGAAGCTATCACGTCTCATCGGTGCTGGGTGTTGATGGAACGTCCACTTGGCAGGCTGTGGAGCATGTTGTCATGGGAGAGTAGCCGTTGAGCAGAACCTAGCCCCTGCCCAGAAAAATGATTGCTTACTTATGAGCGATCGCATATACGCGTATACTTAACGCGCATACTTAAAGATAAAGATCGTGCCAGTAAGGCAGATTTATTGAGGAAGCAAGGTGTTGGTGTGTCGATTGTTTTGAGGCAATTAATGGCATGACACTAGGATGCCTAAAGAGCGATCGCGGGCTTGAGTTACTGTGGCGCGGGAGGTTTTGAGTGAGCCATCCAATAAGATAGGAGGTAAGTTGCAGGTATAATAGTGCAAGATGCATGAGATAGTTAAGTAAGATATGTGCATTGGGGTAGGTAAGTGAGATATGTTAATGGCAATAGTAGGATAAGGTAATGCATTTCTTTCATATGTCAAGTGCCACGCTATTTGTCATAGATCCGAGATTGTGCCACGATAAATGACATGAGAGAGCTGAGAAGCAATGATAGCAGTTGTTTCAGTTATATAATACTTATGTATTAGTCCTTGAAGAGAGCGATCGCCACGAGAGCGGTTTAGAGACTTCAAGAACATAAAAGCTATACAGAGCAAGGGTTTTGGGGATGATGACAAATAGCGTGGCACGCCGATTGATGACAAATAGCGTGGCACACAAAATCGTCACCTAGAAGTGACTAAACCCTTGTCTAATAAGGCATTCCGTCTATGGGGAA
>NZ_JACSWB010000113.1 GCF_016888135.1 Leptolyngbya sp. CCY15150 | reverse complement strand
CTCGGCGGATAGTTCTGAGGGATTGGTTAGTCATGGACATCTATCAGGTAGCTACACTACTTACCAGTATGCCAAAAGGTTTTAAAACACGCCCTAGTGGGGAGCTAAGTAGCTCCCTTTCGTTTTTTCCTGATGGCTTATTTCAGGCTTGGACGTTCCTGTCCTACGGCTATTCTTTTTGTACGCCTTACGATTTTTTCTGACCAGAGAGGTACATGTATGGCTGCAGAAGGGTTGGTTGCGTTGCTTCGGTATTTTCGGTTTCACGACGATCAATGGGTCGTCGCTGGAGCGCTAGGGATGAACCCATCGCAGTTCTCTCGCTACTTGAGTGGGAGGCAGCGATCGCCCAAGGCAGCCACTATTACGGAATGGTCGAAGGCTTGGGGGATTCCAGAAGACCAAGTGGAGCGGATTGTAGCCGACCCCATGGAGGCGCGACGGTTTTACCAAGAGCATGGGGAAAGATTGTTGCGGACGTGTGATCCACCACCCATGAATGGCGTCCGTCCCTTGCTGCAGCGAGAGTCCGTGTCCCCCGAAGCCCAAGATTTGATTGATAGCCTCACTCGGTTTGTTGAGTCGGTTGCGCCGAAGAGTGAGCAATCGCCCTACCTCACCCCCAGCCGCTGCAATTTTGTGGCCGGGGTGTTGACATCAACCTGTGGAAGTACGGACACAAAAAAACCTCCTGGCATGACTGAAGAGCGGGCGGAAGAAATCCAGCGTGGTGCGAGTTATTTGATTGATTCTGAGCTGGATTCAATTGCTCAGTTCACTGGACTTTCCATTGATCGCCTACGATCTGCTTGCACTGCCGAAGGCTGTCCCGTGTTCCCCGAAGATCCTAGCCGTAGCCAACTCGGCGCGATCGCCCCAAATTCCTTCTAGGGATTGATTCTAGGATATTGTTCATTCTGACAGTTTTTTGTGGATCGTTGCGCTAGGGTAGGAAGCGATCGCATGGACTAGACCGGCTATGAAATTTCTGGTGATCAAACATACGAGGTCGGAAGGCTTCGGTATCTATGAACAGTTTTGTCTCGATGCAGGCATTGACGTAGACTACGTTGAACTAGCCAAGGGCGATCGCTTCCCCGATCCCCAACTCTACGACGGCCTATGGGTCATGGGCGGGCCGATGAACGTGGAGGATGTAGAGCATTGCCCATGGATTGCCGATGAACTGGCGTTTATCCAAAGGGCGGTGCAAATGGGGCTGCCCTATTTTGGCACCTGTTTGGGCGCGCAAATGCTAGCCGCAGCCACGGGGGGACGGGTGGGATTCATAAACCAGCCCGAAGTGGGCCTGTTGTCCATTACCCTCAATCCAGCCGGGCAACAGCATCCCCTCCTCCAAGGGCTGGATGTGCAACCCAACGTCTTTCAATGGCATGGCCAGGCGGTGCTGCACCTGCCACCCGGAGCGACGGTGTTAGCCAGTTCACCCCAGTGCCCCGTCCAGATCTATGCGGTGGGCGATCGCGCCTTTGGTCTACAGTTTCACAGTGAAGTCACCCCGGCGGTGATGGATCGCTGGGTCTCCATTCCCGACTATCGGCAAGAGCTAGAGCGATCGCTTGGCGTGGCAGGACGGGAGGCGTTTCATCAGGCTGTCTATGATCAGGCTACCGCCATGGCCCGCGATGCTCGTATCCTGTTTGAAAATTTCGTAGCGATCGCTCAATCGTCTGAGACTGCCAGAGCAGGAGATATTGAATGGTAGCAACCGTAGAATCCATCTCAGGTGACAACCTCGCACCCCTAGGACAGGTGGTGGCAGACTATCGCATTGCCCCAGGAACAGCGATCGCCTATCCTGTTCAAGCAGGACAGTATCTGCAAATTTTAGATGTGCGAGGATCACAATGTTCAGATTTCCTGGCCTTTGCGGCGGCGGATATGAGCGAGGAGCTAGATAGCACGGTCACCCGCACCCTGAATAACTTAGCCATTCCCACCATTGGCTTACATGGTAAGTATTTCTCCAACCGAATGCGTCCCTTGGTGGAGGTGATTCAGGATACCTGTGGTCGGCATGATAGCTTTGTCCTGGCCTGCACGGCGAAATATTACGAAGATGCGGGTTATCCCGGTCATCCAAGCTGTAGCGATAATTTCAACAGCGTGCTGCAGCCCTACGGCATTGCGCCCCGTCTTGGCTGGGCGGCGATCAACTTCTTTTTTAATACCGCTGTGGATGATTCTGGGGCGATCGCGTCCGGAGAATCCTGGTCGCGGGCGGGGGACTATGTGCTGCTGCGAGCCCATGAGGATCTGCTCTGTGCTAGCTCCGCCTGCCCTGATGACATTGATCCGGCCAATGGCTGGCAGCCGACGGAGATCCATGTACGTATTTATGACCGAGGGGAATCCTTTCCAAAGGCCATTGGCCGCCGCGCCACGGCGGAGTCGGGTCTGCGCCTCACCCAACCCAGCGCGTTTACCCCCTGCATTCAGCGCCTCACCCAAGACCTCTCGGACTACAACGGCTTTTGGGTGCCCAATCGCTTTGCCCATCACGGTGTGCATGATGAATATTGGGCGCTGCGGGAGCGGGTGGTGCTCATGGATCTGTCGGCCCTGCGCAAATTTGAGATCGCTGGCGCAGATGCTCTACCGTTCCTGCAGCAGGTTTTTTCCCGCAATGTAGCAGCCTTTGCTGTGGGGCAGTCGGGCTATGGCTGTTTGCTCAACCGCCACGGCGGCATGGTGGACGATGGCATTGTGTTTCGCCTAGGAGAAAACGAGTTTCGCTATGTGGGCAACTGCGATCGCGATGGGGACTACCTGCGGCGGGTGGCGGAGCAGTTGGGGCTACGGGTAACCGTGGAGCCGGTGAGCGATCGCTGGCATAATCTAGCGGTGCAGGGCCCTGAGTCGCGCCATCTGCTGCGATCGCTCACGGAGTTTGCCCCTGCTAGTGGGCTGACGTCCCTAGAAAACCTAGGATATTTCCGCTTTGCTGCGGCCACGGTAAGTGGAATCCCCGTGGTGATCTCCCGCACCGGCTACACAGGAGAACTGGGCTATGAACTCTTTGTTCATCCCCGCCACGGCGCGGATCTATGGCAGCGGTTGATGACCGCCGGGCAACCCTTTGATCTTTTACCCATGGGCATGGCGGCCCTGGATCGAGCCCGCATTGAAGCTGGCCTGTTGGCACCAGGGATTGAATTTGATGAGCTGGTGTCGCCCTATCAAGCGGGCATTGGCTGGGCGGTGGCAATGAAATCTAAACCCGACTTTATCGGTCGTACAGCGCTGGAACGGATCAAGCCTTATCCGCCTCGGGTAGCCGTGGGGCTGGTGCTGGAGGGTCATGAGGTGGCCTGTCATGGTCAGTGTATTTACCCACGGGGCGATCGCGGTCGGATTGGCCAGGTCACCAGCGCCACGTTTTCGCCCATCCTCAACCGCAGTATTGCCATGGCCCAGATTGTGCCGGACTATGCCGATGATGGCACGGTGTTAGAGGTGGGCGTGATGGACGGCATGAAGCGCCGCATTGCTGCGACGGTGGGCCCCTTGGCAGCGTTTGATCCTAAAAAAAGTCGAGTGCGGGTATGACCTACGCAGCCGTTGATTTACGTCAAATGCCGTTGATTGATCTAGCCGGACAGGATGGTTTGCAGGGCGCGATCGCCCTCTTTGGCTCCCAGGTGAATCGCATTGCGCCGTTTCAGTCCACATCTGTGCAGTGGCAGGGCGCATCCGGCAGCTTGCTACGGCTCTGTGAAAACAACTTTCGCCTCCGTTGGCAGGGGGACGAATCTGCCCTCATCGCGGCCCTTCAGGCGGCAACGGCTGGGAGTTGGGTGCGATCGCTGCCCTGGTTAACGGCGATCGCCTACCCTGCGGCCCATCTTGCTGACCTAGTTCCCTTGATCACCCCCACGCCCCCCCATCAATTGATAGGGCTACCCCTCAACTGCGCCGCTGTTGGTCGATTCGAGGGGCGATCGCTCTTGGTGTGGCACCATAGGTTAGATGGACAGGCGGTGGTGGAACTGCACATGGCAACCATGCATCAAGAGGCGATCGCGTCTGGGTTAACGATGCAGCCTGATGGACTGGCAAGACATAAAGGCTAGGTGCTTAAAAGCACGGCTATACAGTCTAAGCCAGCCGTCACCGACTCACTGGACTTCATACGCAGACGGGTTTTGCTGGTATGGGCGCGACGTCTAGTCACCAGCGTGTCTGTATGGGCGATGATGGGATGGATTCGATCTGCAAGGGCGATCGCCAGCACCTACCCACTAACCTGGTTGCGATGCAGCTGGACTATGAAGTCCGGTTGAATGTTCATAGCTGCGACAAGCCCATTGAACCGCCTCACGTTTGTGCGTATGCAAGATGCAAGTTGGGACGCTCGTTGATGAACTGATCGTAAAATTGACATTTAAGCTGATAGGCATTCTCTTGAAGATTCAGGCAGTAAGCTAGAGCTTCTTGAGATGAAATAAGTCTCTTTAAATGAATGGCCAATTCTTGAGAATGGGTCAACCCTCCTAGAATGCTTTCCTGTCCAATATCTGAATGTCTGCTGTCATGGATCATATGGAAATAATAAAATTCCGATCTAATTTTATGTCGTGACTGTCCGTTGGATAGGCGTTCAGACATGCGTTGCCAGAGACAGGAATACTCAACTGAAACCAGCACCTCAGCCCAAAAGCGAAGAAATGCAACCAGCCCCACCTGACCATGCTGTTTTCCCAGACAACTGACTAGCTGCTGATAGCTCTCATGTCTAACCTTTTGAGTGGTCGATGTTTCCGGCGTTATTAATATCATGTCAGACGTTGCACCTAGATTGAGCAGATCTTGAAAAAGTAGCTCGCGATGAGAAGGTAGGGGAACCCCTTTTGTATTGCGTGGAAATTCTTCATTCAGAATCCCTCTAACCGTTCGCTTGATCTGCTCATCAGTCAGAGCATCAATCACAAATTCGTAAAGGTTGACGATAGAAAGGGACAAAAAGCGTCGCTGGATAAGCACCGCAAGTAAATCTTTCCAAGCGATCGCGTCAATCTGACTAAACAATGGATGAGCTCTAAACTTTGCAATTAAGGAAATCTCGAAATCATTGAGGGTTTCAATCATAATGTTCAACTTGTAAATAAGATTTTCAGATCGTTTCTCCAATTTTGATTTGGATATGGATAAAAGCGACGAGCAACGTGCCACATCAACTCAAAATCCTTTTGTAAGGTATGCGTGATGAGTTGATTGGCAGAGTTTAGCGTCAGCTCTAACTGGAATGTATTGATAGCAAGCGATCCGTGCAGAAAAGGTGATGCCAACATATAGCTACCAGCGCGATAAATGGCTAGGGAAGGAAGTGTATCATACAGCTTAATGTCAATAGGTTTAGACGTGCCTGAAACTCTGATGATGTTTTCTAATGTCTCCAGATTGGCAATCACGCAATCTTGAATATTAATTTCATTCTCGATGCTGTTATTACCATATCTTCTCAGAACTTCTTCTCTCAGCTTGGCTGCTTCAGAATAGGGCCAAGCTAGTAATATCCTGATCTGAACGCCATGTTGAAGACACCGGATGAGATGGTCAGAATAGTCATTCAAATTGGGTGCAAAGGTTTGGAGAATATCTACTTGCTTATGGTCTGAAGCATCTGATTTGATTAAATCATCAATGGCTTTTCCAAAGACATCTCTAGGAAAACTTGGATAAATGTAATTCAAGCCTATCTCTGAAAAGAAAATATCATTATTTTGATATTGAAGATACTGTTCAGTTAAACGCTTATGAAGTTGCGGAAGTTTATGCCCTTTCCCATCAATTTGAAACTTTTTATAGATATTCTTCAGTCTTTGGGTAAAAGCTTCTTCTTCAATTGTCGAGTATGACTGCATGTAGAATTCTAGCAATTCACGTTTAGTTTGACATTGAGCTTCTTGAAGACACATGACTACTTCCGCTTCAAGAGGTGTCAATCCATACTCTTGACAATTACAAAGTGCTTCCAAAAAAGACGTCCAACTCATAATCAGTCACCATTTGAAAACAGACAAAAGCAAAGAAGATATTCAGGAGCTCCCTTACACTTGATTACACTTCACTACATAGTCACAATATTTACTCATCTCTGGATGCAATTTAAGATGATTATAGCCTATCACCAAGTTTAGCAACTATGCTAGATACGTTCCAGTCAGCCCTTTATCAGCGGCTACAAGCATTTGAACTAGACGACCCAAACCACGAGTTTGGGTTTACTCGCCAGCTCATGAGAAACCAGGGTTGGTCTCTAACCTACACCCAGAGAGCGATCGCAGAGTATAAAAAGTTTGCCTTTCTCACGGTCGTTGCTAAGCATCAAGTGGTACCCTCTGATCAGGTAGACCAGGTATGGCACGCCCATTTGCTCCTCACTCAGTCCTATTGGAACGAGTTTTGCCCCAAGGTGTTGGGGAAGACACTACACCATCATCCAGCACGGGGAGGACGGTTAGAGCGCGCAGAATTCCATCGCCTCTACGCGCAAACCATCGCAAGCTATCAGCAGGTTTGGGGTTCTCCTCCCATTGACCTTTGGTCACCAGCCGATGTGCGGTTTGGCACAGAACTCAACATGCAGCGAGTGAGCTTAAACGATCATTGGGTCATTCCCAAGCAATATTCTTACCTAAAATTCGCCCAACTTCTGAGCATCATTGGCATCATTGCCCTCGTGACCATTGGCTGGATCAGTGCGGCACAAGGGTCTACCATTGAACCGGCGGCAAGTTATGTATCTATGAATCCGTCTGTTGTTGCTCTTTGTAGCTCTGCCATCCTTGGACTGATAGTACGCTATATAATCCGAAGTCCCGACCAACAACCCCAAAGACCTCAACTGGATATATATCAGATGGCTTATTTAGAAGGTGGGAAAGCACGAGCTGTGGACTTAGCGATTATGCAACTGGTATATCAAGGATATCTGTATCTCAATGTCCGACATCGAACTTTTGCTATCGCAAAGTGGTTGCCACCTGAAGCAACTAGTCTAGAACGACAATTGATGCAACAGGTTTGTCTAACTCCATCCCTACAAGATCTACGGCGAGTCAGTCAATACGACATGAATGGTCTACAAGGATCCCTAGAGCAAGAAAAACTGTTGATGAAAGGATGGGCCGCTTGTATGGGAAAAAGTTTGGGATACTTTATCTTCATAACGATTTTTAGTGGAATATGGATACCAGTTGTTGAGCAGTCTCTGGGTATTCAAATTTCAGATATGAGCAGCTTCACAGTTCTGCATCAATCGATTGGCATTGCTACTCTATGCTGTTTTGTACCTGGTGGTCGTACCCGTTGGGGTATTCGAACACTGATAGATATCAAGAACAACCACGATGCCTACAATCTCGCGCAGCGATTTGCCCTTTATGGGTATACTGTGCTTTCCGGGGGAGTCTTGGATGATTTGAAGCAGATTTTTAAGGCAGAAGAAGACGCAGCAAGTAGTGGTGGCTGTGGCTGCTAGTACCCCATGGCGAAAGTTGTATGATCAAATCCGGTTGAATATTCATGACGGTAAAAGCCTATATTCAATTCCCCTCTTCGCTGCTACTTTAGCAAAGAAGCTACAGACATCTGGATTGCCCAAGCCTTGAATGCAATTGTGCGTCTAACTGGATTTGATATAATGCAAGCAAGCCTTGTTAGGGTTCAGGTTATAGTATGAGGATAATGAGAGATAAGATCAAGCCCCTCATAGTATGAGAATGCAAGAGGCTGTTCTGAGCGTCATCAAATTTTTCGAACACATATCAGGAGTTTTAAGTATGTTAAACGTTTTTGCTGATCGCGGTGGAACATTTACGGATCTTGTAGCAGTAACAGATGATAGCGCGATCGCTGAACGCCTCTCCAGCCAACGTCGTTTTCAAGTAACAGCTTTGCCCCATCAGCAGTGGGTGATTGTCTATAAACTGCTGTCAGAACAGCCCGATCGCTATGCAGACGCTGTCATTCAGGGCATTCGCGATATTCTAGGACTGGCTGCCCACGAACCTATTCCTGCTGGACAACTGCAGCGGGTGAAAATGGGAACGACTGTAGCGACTAATGCTTTATTGGAACGGAAAGGCGATCGCACCCTATTCGTCACCACTCGTGGATTCCGGGATGTTCTGCGCATTGGCTATCAAAACCGTCCCAATATCTTTGCCCGTGAGATTGTCTTACCCGATATGCTCTATGACCAGGTGCTAGAGGTGAATGAGCGCTACACGGCCGAGGGCGAAGAATATCTTCCCCTCAATGCTGCTGAAATCGATCGCGTCACCCAAGCCATGCAGGCGGCCTACGATGACGGAATTCGCAGTTGTGCCATCGTATTGATTCACGGCTATCGCTACCCCGACCATGAACAGGCTATTGCAGCGATCGCCCATCAGGTGGGCTTTCCCCAGGTTTCCGTATCTCACAGCGTTAGTCCATTGATGAAGCTGGTGAGTCGTGGGGATACAACGGTTGTGGATGCTTATCTATCTCCTATTCTCCGCCGCTATGTAGACCAAGTTGCTGCAGCTCTGGAACCTGAGGAACCAGGAGCCTTACGTCCAAGGCTGGAATTTATGAAATCGGATGGTGGATTAACCGATGCTCGTTTATTTCAAGGAAAAGATAGCTTACTCTCAGGGCCGGCTGGGGGCATTGTCGGTGCCGTTAAAACAAGCGTGCAGGCAGGGTTCCATCGCATCATTGGCTTTGATATGGGCGGCACGTCTACCGATGTATCGCACTTTAAGGGTGACTATGAACGCACCTTTGAAACCGAGATCGCCGGGGTGCGGCTGCGGGCTCCCATGCTGTCGATCCATACTGTGGCAGCCGGAGGTGGCTCGATTCTATCGTTCGACGGAGCCCGCTATCGCGTTGGGCCAGACTCCGCCGGAGCACAGCCAGGGCCAGCCGGCTATGGCCAGGGCGGGCCGCTGACGGTCACAGACTGCAATATTATGCTAGGTAAACTACAGCCTGATTTCTTTCCTCAAGTCTTTGGCCCCAACGGGAATCTTCCCCTTGACCGGGAGGGCGTTCAGCAGGCCTTTGCGGAACAAGCAGTTCTAATTGAGGAACAAACGGGCGATCGCCGCACACCAGAACAGGTGGCAGCAGGTTATCTAGCTATCGCCATTGATAAAATGGCCAATGCGATCAAAAAAATATCGGTGCAGCGAGGATATGATGTCACAGACTATACCCTGTGCTGCTTTGGGGGTGCCGGTGGCCAGCACGCTTGCCTAATTGCCGAAGCCTTGGGCATGACTCAGATTTTTCTCCATCCCTACGCCGGCGTTCTTTCCGCCTATGGCATTGGTCAAGCAGATGTGCGCAGTCTGCGAGAGGTGGCTGTAGAACAGCCCTTATCACCGGATATGCTACCGCAGTTATCTCAACTTCTGGATACCTTGCAGCAGGAGGCGATGGCGGAGGTGATTGGCCAGGGGATGACAGAGGATACCTTGCAGTCTATCCGTAAAGCCCATCTGCGCTACGCAGGCACAGATTCAGCACTCCTCGTGACCGCTGGCAGTATAGATGAGATGCGATCGCAGTTTGAAGAGCAGCATAAGCAGCGCTATGGCTTTATCATGCCAGATAAAGATTTAATCATTGAAGCTGCTTCCGTCGAGGTGATTGGTCAGACGCCTCCCTTAGCGGAATCTCAGGTGTCTACCCAACGTGACAGTCCCCTCCAGGCGATCGCCACTGTAACAGTATATAGCCATCATCAGTGGCATCCTGCGCCCGTCTACCATCGCGCCGATCTGTGCCCCAGCGACACCATTCCTGGCCCAGCTCTGATCATTGAAGCGACGGGAACCAATGTGGTGGAGTCTGGCTGGGTGGCATGTTTAACAGAGCATAACGCTCTGATTCTGCGCCAGGTTGCTGCTGTAGCCGCCGAACCCTTAGATCTAGACCACGAGACAACGTCTACTCCTGATCCTGTACTCCTGGAGATTTTCAACAATCTCTTCCAATCCATTGCGGAACAGATGGGAATTACGCTGCAAAATACAAGTTATTCCGTCAACATTAAAGAGCGCCTCGACTTCTCCTGTGCCCTGTTTGATGCCCAAGGTCAGCTTGTTGCCAATGCTCCCCATATTCCAGTTCATCTGGGCTCTATGAGTGAGAGCGTCAGCAGTTTGATGCGCGCCCAAGGCGATCGCCTCCAGCCGGGCGATGTGTATGTCTCCAACAATCCCTACAACGGCGGCACCCATTTGCCAGATATTACCGTGATCACGCCTGTATTTCTAAATCATGATCAGCCATTATTTTACCTGGCCTCTCGGGGGCATCATGCTGACATTGGCGGCATCACCCCCGGCTCCATGCCTCCCTACAGCACCCATTTGGATCAGGAGGGCGTGTTGCTGGATAACGTGCAATTGGTGAATCAGGGACGTTTCTGCGAGGCGGAGATTTTGGACCTGCTCACGTCCGGATCTCACCCCGCCCGCAATCCTATCCAGAATATCGCCGATCTAAAAGCTCAAATTGCCGCCAATGAGCGAGGCAGCTACGAACTGCAGCGCATGGTCGATCACTATGGCTTATCGGTTGTGCAGTCCTATATGCAGCATATTCAGGATAATGCTACTGCTTCGGTGCAACAGGTCATTGAACGGTTAAGCGATGGTCAATTTACCTATGAGCTAGATGATGGTAGTCAGATCAAGGTGGCGATCGCCCTCAACCATCGCGATCGCACTGCCCATATTGACTTCACCGGCACCTCTCCCCAACAGCCCACCAATCTCAATGCTCCCCTAGCGATCGCTAAAGCTGTGGTGCTGTATGTCTTTCGCAGCTTAGTGGATGATCAGATTCCCCTGAATGCTGGCTGTCTGAAACCTCTGCGCATGACCATCCCCGAAGGCTGCTTGCTCAACCCTTGTTACCCAGCGGCGGTGGTTGCTGGTAATGTGGAAACCTCTCAAGCGATCGCCAATGCCCTCTATGGAGCGCTGGGCATTATGGCCGCTGCTCAAGGAACCATGAATAACTTTACCTTTGGTGATGCTCAGCATCAATACTATGAAACCATCTGTGGTGGTTCAGGTGCAGGGAAAGATTTTAACGGAACCGATGCCGTTCAAACTCATATGACCAACTCACGGTTAACGGATCCAGAGGTTCTAGAATGGCGGTTTCCGGTGTTGATCAATGAGTTCTCCATTCGCGCCCACAGTGGCGGTCTGGGGCGTCACACTGGCGGCAATGGGGTCGTGCGTTGCATCCAGTTCCGTCAACCGATGACCGCAGCTATTTTATCAGGGCATCGCCGTATTCCACCTTTTGGTCTGCATGGAGGAGAGCCAGGGCAACTGGGACACAACTGGGTTGAACGTTGTGATGGTGCCATTGAACATCTGCCCGGCAATGCTGAAGTGGCTATGAATGCAGGGGACACCTTCGTCATTGAAACACCGGGAGGAGGAGGTCATGGCTAAAACGTAGCCTGTTCATGATTGGTTAGCGTCACGTCCGCCACCTCTCCGGGGCGGACGTCAACGGAGGTATAGTAACCATCGCCGGAAAAAGAATTAAGATAAAGATCAGTGTCATACTGAGCCATCAAGGTATAGCTACCCGCAGGTAGCTCCACCCAAAATTCACCATGGGCATCACTCGTCACCTGGCCAAGCAGTTGCGCATGGTGCTCAGCCTCTTGCACTGCCCAGCGAGGACTATCGCCGGAGATCTGTCCTGAAAAGATCCAAACCGTTGTTTGTACAGGCTGCTGGCTCTGGCGATCGCCTGATCGCCCCCCTCTAGGCATAAAATTTCCGGTTAATTGGACAACTCGTCCACGAATCCCTTGCGGCTCCGTAGGCGACGACGATTGGATATCAGCCATCATCTGCCCCTGTACGGTTTGATGTTGCCCAACGCGGGCTTGCCCTGCCTGTTCATTCATCGCTATATATCCCACAACAACACAGGCTAGAATCGACTTGACCACAATAGAAACTAAGTACTGTAGCATCATTCAACGACCCTCTAACCTAGCCAAGACCTGCATTCCAGAGCGTTCTTATATCAATTCTTCAACCTGTCGCTACATAGCTTCAGAGGCCTCAACGTCCCTCTTTCTCTGGGAGAGGGATTGAGGGTGAGGGCAACATGTAGCGAGCCATCCAAGAATTGGTATTATGCCTGGATGCACATCTACAGGTAGACTACCATCTTCCTCTCAGCCATTCCGGAGGTTACAAACCTGAAAACAACGACTTGCTCCCACGACTTGCTCAGCAGTCAGCAGATCTAGGGCGTGTTTTAAAACTCACCCAAACCCTGATTCTCTTGTACGAAAGATCAAGGGGTTTAGCAGGTTTTAAAACAGAGCCTAGTGATGGGTGCTTGCGTAGGGCAGGCTATCGGCTGGAACAGCTGCATCCGCTGCCCTCTGTTCCATCTGTCGAAACTCGGCAATGGAGACGAGGCGATTAGACGGTGCATCCCAGAGGATAAACTTAAAACAGTCTGGCATATCTGCCATTCTCAATCGTTTAACCTGTTTTAAGAGATGAGCATTCGCTTGGTGACAGGCTTCTAGGTGATAGTTGGGAATGCGTGACGACAGATGATGAATGTTGTGGTAGCCGATGTCTGCGGAAAACCATTTAAGGATCGTCGGCAACATCAGATAACTACTGCCCTCGATCGCCCCTGATAGATAATCCCAGCCTTCTGTGGTGTGGGCGTAGGAGGTATCGAAGTTATGTTGAACAAAGAAGACGCAGATAAAAATTGCGGCGGCACAGGTGAGGGTGATGGAATAGACGCTTAGGAAAAAGCCCGCTCCGAGGAGATAACTGAGAGCAATCCAACTGCCTACCACGCAGATATTGTTCAGGAGCAAGTCCCAGAATTCCGCCGTTGTGTACCAGGTTTTGGATTGATACGACCTGATCATCTTGCCGAGCCCCATGCCCGGACGCTGCCGTAGACAGGTGACGAGATGCACGACAAATCCATAGGCACCGAGGATCAGGGCCAGTCGGGGCTTAAGAGCCAGGTAGAAAAAACCACCGGGGAAGAGCATCATCGGATGGCGCAGCGTTTCATACCGCTGTTGCCCTGATGGACTGAGGTTGGCAAATTCTTCTGTGGACAAAATGGCTGATGGGCCGCGATATTGTTGCCAATCTCCATTGGTTTTGTGATGGTAGGCATGACCACGAGACCAAGGGTATTGGGGAATGGCGTTGATGACGCCTAGGAAAAATCCCACCACCCGATTTACTCGCTTTGAGCGAAAGAGGGAATAGTGACCACAATCGTGCATTAATGAAAAACAGCGCACGGAAAACAGGGTGATCAAAACCATGATGGGTGGGAGCAACCACCATGCCATCGATGCCGCTCGGGCTGCTAGGATCCACAACAGGATGTAGGGTACTACGGTGTTGAGCAGTTGATACGTTGCTCGCCAGTCGTTGCTCGTCATGTAGGGAGCCAGAACAAAGTCCGACTTTTTGACCATCGTTGCTCTTCAACTTATAAATAAACTCGTAGCTCTCTCCTGAACGAGGGAGGTGTTTTCTGTGAACTCACCTCAAGAAGACATGCCTCGTGGATGGGAGCGATCGCTGCCCAATGACGCTATGCCCTGAGATCAGCCTACCCGTTAGGATTGCTACAGTTTTGATCAGCACTTTATCATATACTAACAGCCGCTAGTTAAATCCGCAGAAATTGTGAGGTTTGTTCCATAGCCTATGGGAGGAGCGATCGCTCCTCAACCTAGCGTGATAGCTATTGACCCAACTATGATCTCAATCCATGTCCTCAAGTTATGTCCTCAACTCATGGGGGATTATCTTAATCAGGATTGGACTCATTCTTGATCAGAATGTCTAACCTCTCTACGCCTAAGTAGCCTAGAGAGGTTAGACTCAACGTGATCTTAGCCTAACCTCTTCCAGTGACCAACGTTTCTTAAACAGCCATTACCGCAAGGCGATCGCACTGCGGATGAGTTCTAGAAGCGATCGCATCCCCATGGCCTCACCCCCTTCCGGACGACCAGGCAGGCTGCGTAGGTTCCAGGCCATTAAGTCAATATGAACCCAGGGAATGCCAGGCTTCACAAATTCTTGGAGGAATAACGCTGCGGTAATGGCTCCCCCATAGGATGCATTGGAAATATTATTCAAGTCAGCTACTTTGCTAGCTAACATATCCCGGTAGGGACTGTGTAACGGTAGCTCCCACAGCGGATCCTGGGCTTTTTGCCCTAGATGCTTTAGAATCTCGGCTGTCTTAGAATGGTTGCAGAAAAAGGCAGGTAATTCCGTCCCCAGAGCCACCCGCGCTGCACCGGTGAGGGTCGCGCAGTCGATGATCAGCTTAGGATTATCCTGACTGGCTTCCCATAGGGCATCAGCCAACACCAGACGCCCCTCGGCATCGGTGTTCCCCACTTCCACCGTTAGCCCCTTGCGGCTAGATAAGACATCGAGGGGATGCATGGCATTACCAGCAATGCTGTTTTCAACAGCGGGCACCAGCACCCGTAGATAAACTGGCAGCTTCAGCTTCATGACCATGAGGGCTAAGCCCAGCACCTGCGCCGCGCCGCCCATATCTTTCTTCATGGTTTTCATGCCGGCGGAGGATTTGACATCCAGACCACCGGTGTCAAAACAAACCCCTTTGCCCACCAGGGTAACGGCCGGATCAGAGGCCTGTCCCCAGCGCAGATCCAACAGACGCGGGGCATCGACGCTGGCCTTGCCAACCGCATGGATCATGGGATAGTTGTGGGTCAACAAATCATCACCACCAATCACGGTGAGGTGAGCATCGTAGGTGTTGGCCAGGCTACGGGCTTGGGCTTCCAGTTGGGTTGGCCCCAAGTCGGCTGCTGGGGTGTTGATCAAGTCGCGGACGAGGGTGGTAGCTTCTACGGCAGCATCCACATAGGCGCGATCGCCCCCGCTAGGAAACTCCAGGCTAGGTAGGGGTGTTCCTTTTTTGTAGCGAGTAAATTGGTATTGGCCTAGATGCCAGCCCAGGGCTAGCTGGGTAGACTCATCGGCGGAGAGGGCATCATCGAGCTTGTAGGTGTGGGGCGGTAGGGCTTGGGCGCAGGTTCCCAGAGTCCACAGGTCGAGCGGATCGGGTCTGCCCACCACGACGGCTTCTAGTTCACCATCGTCTCCCGGAATGAGACCGTAGGTGCCCGGTTCGGCGGTGAAACCTGTGGTTTTCAGCCAAGCTTGCTGACTGGGAGGGAGCTGGGTGAGCTGTTCTTTGGTAATCAGTTGAATAGGAATGGGCGATCGCATAGGTTAAATATAGTGCAGATAAGGTAGCGCTACCGAGAAGCATCGCTTGGAACGTCTAGGGATGATGGTCTTGGTGGACTGACAAAACTCCTGCAATCTTGATTCTCTCGTAAATTGGGTTAGTATTAGCTTAACCCAACAGAATCTAAGCTGGTACTGGGTTTCAGGTTGCCCAACCCAGCCGAAGCAACAAGATTTGTCCGTTAACCAGGCGATGGCTTCAACCACAGGTTCCTCTGAAGTTTCCTCGTTGAGAGCGCTCTGGCCATTGTAGCCCTGTTGGTTCCTAGGTGCAGATGCCGTGGAGCGATGGTCTAATCCATCCCAGGTCAACGCTCCACCCTCAGCTCGGGCAGCACCAGCAGCAGAGCTGGACGAAACCAGGGCTAAGACTGTAGGTCTGGCATGGCTGGCATCACCGACTGTGGGCTGGATACGGGCAGTTGTAACCGATGGGCGAGGGTTTTCAATTCGGCAGCGGTGAGGTCACGCTTATGGTGAATCGACCATTCCCGTACGGCTTCCAGCAGCGATCGCTCTTGGGGCGCAGCGAGGGTAATTCCCTGTTGTTCCAGCAGATGACGCAGACCATGGCTGCCGGAATGCTTGCCGGCCACAATCCGGTGATGGGTGCCGACCTCATGGGGCGCAAAGGCTTGGTAGGTATCGGGCTGCCGGAGCACACCATGGGCATGGATGCCGGCTTCATGGGAGAAGGCATTTTGTCCGACGATCGCTTTCCAGCGGGGCAGCACATCTCCGGAGGCCGCCTGTACCCGTTGGGAAAGACTGGTCAACTGCTGAGTTTTGATGCCTAGATCCAGGTTGTATAAACGCTTGAGCGCCATCACAACTTCTTCGAGCGCCGCATTGCCGGCCCGTTCTCCTAACCCATTCACCGTGGTATTCACCGATTGCGCCCCCGCCCGAATGCCGGCGATCGCATTGGCAGTAGCCAGGCCTAAATCATCATGGGTGTGCATTTCCAGGGGGATCGGCAGAGCCGCGACGAGCTGCTGCACCCGATCGTAGGTGGTGAAGGGATCGAGAATGCCCACCGTATCGCAAAATCGGAAGCGCTGCGCTCCCCAATCAGCCGCCTGGCGAGCCATGGCGATCACCTCAGCAACTGGGGTGCGGGACGCATCTTCACCGCCAACGCTGACAAAAACATCATGCTGTTTAGCCAGGCCAATGCACTGCCGCAGTTGATCCATTAATCGCTGGCGATCGCCCCCAAATTTTGCCTGAAGTTGCACATCGGAGAGGGGAATGGCAATGTGGACGCGGCGCAAACCACAGGCGAGGGATGCCTCTAGATCCGAGGGAACAGCACGATTCCAGCCGAGGAGCTTGGCCTGCAGCCCCAGGGTCGTGATTTCGGCGATCGCCCTGGCCTCCGAGCCTCCCATGGCTGCAATGCCGACTTCTATTTCATGGATGCCTAACTGATCGAGCTGGCGAGCGATCGCCACCTTCTCGGTAACGCTAAAGGCAACGCCCGCTGCCTGTTCTCCATCCCGTAGCGTGGTGTCGTTAATGTAAACCGTCATGGTCTGCTGTCCGTGGGTGAGAATAGGTCTACCACGGATTATCGGGGGGGAATGGAGGAAGCCCCATGGTCTTAAGAAAGCGATCGCTATTGCGATAAGTTCTGTAACGTCCCTAGGGGTGGGCCTTTAAGGTATGGCTGTTGTCATCTCCACGGGGTTGGACGGGATCTGGCTGCCGACAAGTTCATCTCCAATGGTTGTGTTTTCACGATCATGCCCCTCTAGCCTGTCCATCTGGGGGCGATTTTGCAGCCAGGCAAAAAAGGTGCCGGCTCCAACCAGAATTAGGGTTGTGCTGACAACGATTTGCAGCATGATGTTGTAGCGCATGGGTTAAACCAAGGTTGAGTAAAACTAAAAGAGTGTTGGAACGTCCCATGACTTAGGCCAAATTAAAATGCTCCATGTGGACATGGGTTATGGGTACCTCTAGATCAAACAGAGCTGTTTCAACAGCATCCATCATCACCGGAGCAGCGCAGATTAAGTATTGGCGGCTACCCCGATGCAGAGGAATATATCGCGCCAGCAGATCTTGATTGATATACCCCGTTTCTCCATCCCAACCCTCATGGCCATGACGGGGCACATAGACGATAGTAAGGTCAATACTATCTTTCAGAGCTTCTAACCCCTCGCGGTAGGTAAAGTCTTCCCAGGACGATGCTGAATACATTAACAGGAAGGGGCGATCGTCTTGGCGTTCAGCCGCTGTGAGGAGCATACTATACATGGGCGTGATGCCAATCCCTCCGGCAATGAGGATAAAACCTGCGCTGTCCCAATATCGCTCGGTGGTAAAAACACCGTAGGGGCCGTCGAGATAGGCTTTGGTACCTGGTTTAATCGTTTGAATGCTGCGGGTAAAGTCGCCTAGAGCTTTGATGCCAAACTCAAGCCGATCGGGGCGATCGCCACTTGACGACATGGAAAACGGATGCTCTCTCATACCAATGGGGTGAATACCCAGGGTGAGCCAAGCAAACTGCCCAGGCTGAAAGGAAAACCCTTCATGGCCCACGGGTCGCAGCACCAACGTCCAAACATCACCGCGCTGGGGTTCCACCGCTTCCACCCGGTAGGGGCGCTTTATCATCAGCCATGGCTTCACTAGGCGCACATAAAGAATCAGCCATAGAGCCACCAGAATCAGAGACGACCACAGCACCACCTTCCAGAAGAAACTCATGTAGTATCCCACGCCCAGAGCATGGCCAAATCCAAACCCCACCGCCACCAAGGCTAAAACACTGTGGAGAGCCCGCCAGGGTTCATAGGGAATCTTGAGGGGCTGCCGCCAGATGGTCGTCACGACCATGATCAGAAAAGCTAGAATCGCAATGACGGCCATCCGTGCCCGCCAAGGAGCTTCAGGAAAGTTGAGCAGCTCCAAGGTTGTTGGATCGTTGATAAACAATATGATCGGATGCACGAGCACCATCAAAAATGCCGCCAAGGACGTATAGCGGTGAAACTGGAGCAAAAGGTCGAGTCCGTAGGAAGACTCAATACGGTTGACCCGGGCCGTGAGGACAAACTGAAGCACCATCATGGCTAGCCCAATGAAGCCCAGAGCTACAGAAAATTCTAGCCAAAAGCCTCGTCCCGGTGGAGCCGGATACAGCAGTAGCACCCCTAATGGCATTAGGGAAATCAGTAGATAAGCCACAATCCACAGAGATGCTACAGCAATGGGACTATGCATGAGCAAACGTTGCATAAATGTTACCTCTGGGACAACGATGGGGGGAAGGTATACTCCCTTAGCTTAAAGACTGTTTGCCATATCGTTGCCAATCGTTACATCCTCCCACTGATCACGGCTTAGGGTGGAATCGATATCAACAGCTCCGATCCCCCCGGTTCAAGGGGGGATTGAGAGGTCATGGTTGGGTCACGAGTTTATCCTTGGAAGGTCGCGGTGATGCGCGCCATCGCTTCGTTGACATTGTCACGACTGTTGAACGCCGAGATCCGGAAATAGCCTTCCCCAGCAGCCCCAAAGCCGGAACCGGGGGTGCCCACTACGTGGCATTGGCTCAGCAGTTTATCGAAAAAGTCCCAGCTGGTTAAACCATGGGGTGTTTTCACCCATACATAGGGCGCATTAACGCCGCCATAGACACTCAGACCGGCTTGGGTGAGCTGGTCGCGAATGATCGTGGCGTTTTCCATGTAGAAGCTGATCAAGGCCTGAATCTGACTTTGACCGGCTTCAGAATAGACGGCTTCCGCCCCTCGCTGCACAATGTAGGATACGCCGTTGAACTTCGTGGATTGGCGACGATTCCATAGGGAATGGAGATCCACCTCGGAGCCATCCGCGGCCTTGCCCTTCAAGGTTTTGGGCACCACGGTCAGCGCGCAACGGGTGCCGGTGAACCCGGCATTTTTGGAGAAGGAGCGAAATTCGATGGCACAGGTGCGAGCGCCCTCCAGTTCGTAGATGGAGTGGGGAATGGTGGGATCGGTGATGAAGGCTTCGTAGGCGGCATCAAAGAGCAGGATTGAGCCGTGGGCATTGGCATAGTTTACCCAGGCCTGCAGATGCTCGCGGCTGGCCACGGCTCCGGTGGGATTGTTGGGAAAACAGAGGTAGATCAGATCCACCGCTTGTTCTGGAATCTCAGCCGTGAAGTTATTGTCTGCGGAAATCGGCAGATAGACGAGTCCGTCATATTCACCCTGATCGTTAGATGGGCCAGTATGTCCCGCCATCACGTTCGTGTCTACATAGACGGGATAAACGGGATCGGTGACGGCAATAGTGTTGTCGCTGCCCAGAATATCCAGAATGTTGCCGCAGTCGCACTTGGAGCCATCGGAGATGAAAATTTCTGAAGCATCAATATCGCAGCCGCGGGCTTGAAAATCTTGAGCGGCAATCTTTTCCCGCAGCCATAGGTAGCCTTGCTCGGGGCCATAGCCGTGGAAGGTGGAGCGATCGCCCATGTCATGAACGGCTTGGATCATGGCCGTGCGACAGGCTTCGGGCAGGGGTTCCGTAACATCCCCAATGCCTAGCTTAATGATCGCGGCATCCGGATTGGCTGCTGCAAACGCATTCACCCGGCGTGCAATTTCAGGAAATAGGTAGCCAGCTTTAAGTTTGAGGTAATGGTTATTAATCGTTGCCATGTTGAATCGCTATGAACGCCCTCACCTAGCTTACCGCCAACTGTTGTGATCACGTCACTGTTATGATCAAGTCAATCAACATGAGGCTTGACATGGGACGATTGCAGCCAGGTGATGCGATTCAGGTGGTGGTTGCGGCAGATTGGGCAGAGGAGATTGAAGCCCTTGCCCAACGGCTCGATTGCTCCTATGGAGAGGCGATCGCCCATCGACTGCGACAAACGGCAGCTCCGGCGGCTGCCCCTCAGGTTGGACAAGAGCTTCAGGAGCTACGGGATCGCCTCGACACATTGGAGAGCGATCGCCACCTGCCCATCGAGATAGCCGTATTGCGCGATCGCCTGACTCGGCTCGAACAATCCATCCTGCGCTGGGCAGCGTCGGGCTGGAGTCCAGAACTGCCCCGAGACCCTGGCATGACGTCAGCGATCGCTGATGCTGACGACGACGATGATTATGACGACGAACCCGATGAAATCCTCTATGATTTTCTAGACTTGTCTCAGCCTCGGTCGGATGGATAAAGGACGGCAGAGGGAGACAGGTTGTCTATTGAGTTCCCAAGTGCTTTACCCTTGTTGAGCGAAATCTATGACGCCATCGTCCTTGCCGCCGACCCTGTCTCCTGTTGCCCTGAACCTCAAAACTAAGCTGGCTTATGGTACCGGCGAACTGTCGAGTGAAGTGCCCGGCAGTATTTTAACGTTTTTTGTTCTATTCTTTTTAACGAATGTAGCGGGTCTAAATCCTGCTTTGGCAGGTAGTGTCTTGCTCGTGGCTAACGTCTGGGATGCAGTACTAGACCCAGTGGTGGGCTACTTGAGCGATCGCACCCAGTCACCCTGGGGCAAGCGCTATCCCTGGATGCTGGCGGGATCCTTACCCTTGGGGATTAGCTTTTTTCTGTTTTGGTTAGTGCCACCCCTACCTAACCAAGGCTGGCTGTTCGGCTACTATATCGCGATCGCGATGGTATTCTACACGGCCTACACCATGGTGGTGATACCCTTTTCCACCCTGGGAGCAGAGTTAACTCAGACCTACCATGAACGCACCCATCTGATTAGCTTCAAAGCCGCTTTCAGTATTGGCAGCAGCATTTTTGCTCTAGTCTTAGCCCAGCTTATCTTAGGGGCAGTGCCCAATATTTTCCTCCGCTATGCCTTATTGGGCGGCATCTGCGGGGCGATCGCCTGCCTTGCTGTTTACGTTTGCATTTGGGGAACGCGATCGCGCTTTCAGTGGATGCAGCAGGTGCGTACGCCAGTGCAGGCACCGCCTCGCTTAGCTCTGCTCCCTAATGTTTGGAGTGCGTTGCGAACGGGGCCATTTTGGTTTGTGGTGGGTATTTACCTTTGTTCTTGGCTAGGCGTACAGGTTACTGCTGCCATTTTGCCTTACTTTGTGGTCAACTACATGGGTCTCTCCGAGGTTCATTTTACCCAGATGGCGCTGGCAGTGCAGGGCACCGCATTTCTGGCGATGAGCCTCTGGGGTTGGCTGGGGCAACGCATTGGAAAACAGGCTATCTACCTCATGGGTATTCCCCTGACGCTTATCGCTCAAGGTGGTTTATTTATGCTCCAGCCAGGACAGGTTGCTGGCATGTATGGACTCGGTATTTTAGCTGGATTTGGCCTGGCTACCGCTTATATCGTACCTTGGTCGATGCTGCCTGATGTGGTGGATTTAGATGAACTCAATACCGGCCAGCGGCGGGAGGGTGTCTTCTACGGCTTTGTGGTACAGCTTCAGAAAATTGCCGTGGCGATCGCTCTCTTTTTGGTCGGCAAGACCCTAGATTGGGCAGGTTTTGTGTCAACAACGGGCTCCCAGTCGGCGCTCCAGCCCGATACGGCCCTGAACGCCATTCGCTGGTTAGTGGGGCCGATCCCCAGTGTTGTGCTGATCGGCGGTCTGGTGTTGGTGGTCTTCTATCCCATCAGTAAACCTGTCCACGATCGCATCCTGATCCAACTAAGCGATCGCCGCATTCAGTCTAGCTCGTCTATCCATGATGTTACAGATGAATGATGTCCCATCATACCTATTGACCTCATCCATTCGGTAGCGCTCAATGGCAACGGTAGACTAGTGAAGGTTCCTCAAGCATGGCCAGCAACATGATCAGCTATCCAACGACATTATCTGCTCAACGGCATAAAGTTAAAGAACTACTGCTTGGAAAAGATAGGAAAAAAGCCAATCTAGGCTATCTTGCTAAATCGTTACATCTCTGGTGTCTCTCAAGACTCTGTGCATGGGCTTTGATGGCTGCACTCTGTTAAGACCTAAGAACAATCCGTAAGGTTTCAGGTTTGGGCTAATCATGAGATAGAATTTCCAAGCTATTTGTTTGTTGCGGAGCAAGATGATGAACACAACCTATGGACTTGGAACCCAATGTCTGCACGCTGGTCAAGAGCCAGATCCCACGACATTATCGCGGGCAGTCCCCATTTACCGCACCAGTTCCTACACGTTTCGGGATACGGAACATGCGGCCAATCTGTTTGGCTTAAAGGAATTGGGCAACATATACACCCGCCTCGGTAACCCCACCCAAGACATTCTCGAAAAACGCGTGGCGGCGATGGAGGGTGGTGTGGCGGCCCTAGCCCTGGCCTCGGGCACCAGCGCCATTTTCTATAGCATTATCAACCTTTGCCAAGCTGGTGATCACCTGGTATCGTCCAGCAATCTCTACGGCGGCACCTACACGATGTTCAAAGACATCCTGCCGCAGTTTGGCATTCAGGTACATTTTGTTGATCCCCGTGATCTGGAAAATTTCCGTGGAGCGATTACGGAGCAAACCAAGCTCGTCTTTTGCGAAACGGTGAGTAATCCTGGTCTGGAGGTCTGCGATCTAGACGCGATCGCTGCGATCGCTCACGAGCAAGGTCTGCCGCTGATTGTGGATAGTACGTTTACGACACCTTATCTCCTGCGTCCCATTGAACATGGTGCAGACATCGTAGTACATTCCCTCACCAAGTGGCTAGGTGGACATGGCACCGGCATTGGCGGTATTGTGGTGGATTCAGGAAAATTTGACTGGACATCGGGCAAATTCCCGCTGATGAGTGAACCGGATTCTAGCTACCACGGCTTGCGCTATGCCCATGATCTAGGCGATCTCTCTCCCCTAGCCTTCATTCTGCGGATACGCTTGGTGCCCCTGCGCAACCTTGGAGCTTGCATCGCTCCTGATAATGCCTGGCTATTTCTTCAAGGCATTGAAACCTTGCATTTGCGGATGCAGCGCCATTGTGAAAATGCTCTTAAGGTGGCTCAAGCCCTGGCGAAGCATCCGGCAGTCGAATGGGTGCGCTATCCTGGTCTGGAGACGGATGCAACCTATCCTGTGGCTCAACGCTATCTAAAGAAGGGCTTTGGGGCGATGGTTGTCTTTGGTATCACGGGCGGTGCGGAAGCTGGGAAGCGCTTTATTGAACATCTGAATCTGTTTTCTCACTTGGCAAATGTTGGTGACGCTAAAAGCCTAGCCATTCATCCTGCTACCACCACCCACTCCCAATTATCCCCTGAGGATCAACTGTCTGCCGGAATTGCGCCAGAGTTGGTGCGCTTAGCCATTGGGATTGAAGATGTTGAGGATATCATGATGGATCTGCAACAAGCGCTAAAACACGCTACAACATAGACTGAAGGATATCGATTAGACGATTGAGAGGAAGGGGCGATCGCTGGATGGTTGACGTGGGTGTTGCTGAATCAGGATATGAACCTGGAGCTAGGAAGACTGAAACCTGCTGCAAAAGTTGCGGAGTCATACCGCTATTCAGCAACGCCGATGATTAACTTGTACTACGATTTGCCTCTTTAGGTTCACTCATCTAAGCGATCGCTCCCTAGTCATATCCATCTGATCCCCGATCGCCTTTCACGATCCAGCTTACCCATCTGCATAGCTTTTCCATTTGCCATGAGTATTGGTCCAGTTAAAACTCAATTTTTTCAGTTGACAGCCGAAAATCCCTTTCAACTAGAGTCTGGTGAAGGATTGGAATCTGTTACCTTAGCCTATGAAACCTATGGAACGCTCAATGCTGATGCAAGTAATGCTATCTTGGTCTTCCATGCACTCACAGGCAGTCAACATGCTGCTGGTACCAATGTTTCTGTTCCAGGAATACAGCCATTATGGACAGATGACTGCGTGTTGGGATGGTGGGATGACTTCATCGGCTCTGGGAAGGCTTTAGACACTGACCACTATTTCATCATTTGTGCAAATTACCTGGGCAGTTGCTATGGTTCTACAGGGCCTCGGTCTGTGAATCCTAGAACAGGTAGACCCTATGGCAGTAAATTTCCTCAAGTGAGCGCATGGGATGTGGTGCGGAGCCAACTGCATTTGCTAGATTACCTGGGAATAGATTGTCTTCATGGTGTCATTGGAGGCTCCCTTGGCGGTATGTTGGCTCTATTGCTGGCGACACGCTGCCCCCAACGGGTGAGAACCGTGATTCCTATTGCCACAGGGTTGGAAACAACGCCACTGCATCGAGTCCACAATTTTGAACAAATTCTGGCTATCCGCAATGACCCGAACTTCAACAACGGGGATTACTATGATGCAGAACCACCGAAATCTGGAGTTATCTTAGCTCGCATGATTTCCCACAAAACATTCATCTCTCTGAATGTCATGGAACATCGAGCGCGACAAGAGATTACAGTGCAGGAACCGGTTGGAAAGTTTTACAACCTGTCCCATCCCATCGAATCCTACATGTATTATCAAGGGCAAAAATTTGCGGAGCGCTTCGATGCCAACAGTTATCTCAGAATTATGGACATGTGGCAGCGATTACATTTTCCGTCACCAACCGAAGGACTGTTTAGCTCATGCATCCATCAACAGTATTTAGTATTTGGCATTGATTCAGATGTGTGCTTTTACCCAGAAGAACAGGCAGCGATCGCTCAAGCACTTAAACACGATGGAGTCAATGTTAAATACATTACGGTTCACTCTGATAAGGGACATGATGCATTTCTGCTAGAGCCTGAGTTGTTTTCACCCTATATTCAGTTTATTCTAAGCTAGCGTTAGCTTTTAGACATATAGCTGCAGCCAGTTTGGTTGAGCCATATCCTAGATAAACGTCTAAACGAGAATATTACTATTCTTAGCCCTTCCCCCTCAGGAGACGGGCTAAGAGTAATTCATGTTTCAAGGTTGTAAAGAGAGCTAAAGGGAAGAACATACCCTAGTAGGTCTTTAACCTTTACGTTAGTCTTCTGTCGGTAGACTCTCTTCCAAAGTATTTTGGTTTTCTCTGGCACCGCGCTGTACTCGTCTCACCAACTTCAGCGGCGCTTCAATGACCTCTTTAACGTCATTAACTTCTTCCGCATGAGTTCGCCGATAAAATCTTCGATCTGCGCGAATTTGAGCAAGATGTTGCTCAATCGATTCAGAGGTAAGACGAACACCAAAGTCATCAGGAACCTCTCGCTCGGAGTCTTGATAGTCAAGCACTCTATCCAAGATCATGTCTCCAGCCAAAGCCTTGAAGTGGGATGCTTCATGGTAGTAGAAGTCACCAGTATCTAGAGTCTGCTCATCTGGAATCTCCTGAGTTGTGACAGAATTATAGCCACTGAAGTCCCAAATAGGATAAGGCTCAGCGTTATGACGTGCAGCTTCTTCTTCGTTGATGTCTACCAAGGCGCGCTTCCACTCTTCAAATTTATCCCAAATATTTGCTCTAGAAATCACCTCCATTAAGTAGGCATGGGGTGGATTTATGGCGAACCTGAGATCAATCTGATTCGTGTAGGCCATAGACACTAGCTCACGAAAGAGCGCGAAGCTATCTCGCTGGGTCTGGGCGTCATAAAAATCATAGAGCCGACGAGGTGGCGGAAAATACACTGATTTTACAAATCGCGCACAACCTCTTAGGTAATGAACTCGATTTTGATAAGCTCGGCCTGCTTTGTACTGAAATCCATTGAAAAAATAGGTCGATTGAACCTTGTCTAGATCTTGATCTCCAATGGTTTTGAAACTAGACGATATCGCATCAAAGGAGATGAAGGCTGGAAACAACCCTTTCAGATGAGCAAAGGGTTGAGGCTTTCCCTCGTAAGAAACATCGACATAGCTGTCAATACCGCCGTCGTTGGCTCTATAGGCATTAAAGCTGAAAAAATCTAGAGCAAATATAATCTGTTTTAGAGGTTGAACGGATTGAGAATGCTGGACGAGACGGTACATGCGATAGATATTGGCAGCGGGCGTTCCTAGGTTAAACCGAGGATACGGGGCTTCATCACCCCAACCTGGATGATCGGGATCGTAGCCCTGATTAGCCCTAGAGGTTCCCAAAATAATAGATTCTGGTTTTACATATCGAATAGCTGCTGTTTTACTATGAATCAAGTTACGGTTGAATTCTGGCTTCAGCGTATTGAAGCCTTCAATATCTACGATTCGAAACAGTCCGTAGGGGTCAACTATGAAATTAAAGCTGGCTATTACTCCAACAAAAATTAGGGTTGACAACAAAAAGTTTCGAACGTAAGCAGAGTTTGATAGTTTCATAGCCCTGTGCTTTAGAACTGGAAGTAGAGGAATTCACTTACTCTCGACATGCCCAAAATAGAGACCCCAAACATAAGCCCCATGATGATGGCCCAAGCCTGAGATGGCATCCAATGAAACCACGTCTTAGCTGTTGAAAATGCTGACGTTCTGTAGGTTTCTAGGGCTGGACGATATCGCTCTAGTAATTCGTAAGCATTGGGGCAGAAGAACGCTAATCCGATCGCTGCCAACAGCACCAGCGTTGTGACCCATTCAAGCTCTAGAAACGAGCTAGATGTCACCCAATCAAACCCGTATCGACCGATCATTCCCTGGAGCATGACACCAGCCGCCGATAGATCATTGGCTCGAAACAGAACCCAAGAAACAGTCACAGCTATAAACGTTACGCCAATCGATAGGGCCGATCGCCACTTTGGTACTGACTCGCCCACAGCCCAGCCAAACCGGTTTTCTAGTCCTCGCCAAGCATGGTTGATCACCAAATAGATTCCGTGTAATCCACCCCAGATTACAAATGTCCATCCAGCACCATGCCAGAGTCCACCTAGAAGCATGGTGGTCAATAGATTGACATACCGCCGCACTTTACCCTTGCGATTACCGCCCAAAGGAATGTAGATGTAGTCTTTGAGAAACCGCGATAGGGTCATGTGCCAACGTCGCCAGAAGTCAATAATATCAACAGACTTGTAGGGCGAGAAGAAGTTCAGCGGTAGCTTAATCTTCAACATGTAGGCAATGCCAATCGACATGTCTGCATAGCCAGAAAAGTCGAAGTAAAGCTGAAAGGTGTAGGCGATCGCTCCCAACCATGCCGTAAAGAAGCTGAGTTCTTCACCCATCATGGCTGCGCGGAAAATAGAATTTCCATAGCCTGCGATGGTATCTGCAATCATCACCTTCTTGAATAACCCAAGGGTGAATAGCGTGAGCCCAATGGCGATCGCCCTCATACTAGGCTTGAGAATATCCCGCTGGGCGAACTGGGGCATCATTTCATCGTGGTGGACAATGGGCCCGGCGATCAGCTGAGGGAAGAAGGTGACAAATAAGCAATAGCGCAAAAAGTTGTTGTCATTAATATGACCTTTTGATACATCAATGATGTAGGCCATTTGTTGAAATGTGAAAAAAGAAATGCCGAGGGGAAGAATAATGGTCTTCAGGACAATATCTGTATCTAGCAGAGTATTGAAATTATCCACAAAGAAGTTGGCGTATTTGTAATAGCCCAACAGTCCAAGATTAAGCAAAACCCCTGCTACGGTTAGAAACGATGCTGATTGAGGGCGAATAGTTCTCGATTCTTGAATGAGGCGTCCTAAGGCGTAGTTGATAGCAATGGATAATAGAATCAAGATCAGGTAGGCGGGATTCCATACACCATAAAAGAATAGAGATGCGATGACTAACCAAGCTAACGCAGCCTGATGCCAGCCCCGATGCCCAATCAAAAAGAACACGCCCAGCACAATGGGCAAAAAGAGAAATACAAACTGGAGAGAACTGAAGATCATTGAAGGTCGTCCCTACGCTACGATGTAGCACCCAACGTTGCCAGTCTTGAAACACTATCGACGATGCTAAGCTTCAGGAGTGAACTCCTACTGCTCAGAACGGCCATGAGATGCCATGGCTCATACCTGCTTTTCGTTACCCATCTATTTCGTTACCCATCTATGCCGAACCAGGGCAAGACCTCATGGGTCACACTACCGGAGACCACCAGATTTTCAGCAATGAAGTACACCACCTCACAAAAATTACTATTGACTTTTATTACAGCCATTACACCATAGGAGGTTGTTTTCTGGCAAAAAGTTTCCCACGATGGTTTGGCCAATCATGAACCTGATCAAGGGCGATCGCTGACCACAACAGATTGCCAATGCCATGCCCATGAGTCCCATGAAGGCTATCCATAGTGCTATGGCTATCGTTTCATCGGTGAGGACGTCAAGAAACCCTGGCAACCTTCCAAGGTTGGCGTTGCTGAATGAGGCTATGACATCGGCATGGAAGCAAGATGCTCATACCTCATGCACCATCAAGGTCGTGTGGGCCTCTCGCTCACGGTTCCTCAGCGCAAATCCTATCGCACTTTAGCAACGCCCCAAGGTTTGAACGCTCATCTAGGACAGGCTTCGACCCGATTGACTATTGCCATCAGTCTAGGGTGCTAGGTGAATGCCTAAAGTGTCTCCATGTGCAGCCTGCCGCGAACAGTACAAGACTGCCCGTAAGCGTATCATCTGCGTAATCTTGTCCATCGAATCTCCCTAGATCGGCCCCGCATGTCCTACACGATTGATCAGCTCAACTCCATGTCTCAGGCAGACTTTACCCAGGTTTTAGGGGACGTCTTTGAGCATACGCCAGCGATCGCTCACCAAGCATGGCAACATCGCCCTTTTCGTGATTGCGCTGCTCTTCATGAATGCATGGTGACCATTGTACAGGCTATGAACCATGACCAGCAGCTTGCTTTGATTCAGGCGCATCCAGATTTGGGTAGCCGGACTGCCATGGCTGAGGCATCGGTTCAAGAGCAGACCAGCGCTGGGCTACAGCAGCTCACCCCCCACGAGTACGATCGCTTTCAGCACCTCAATCAGGCCTATCGAGAGCGCTTCAACTTTCCCTTCATTGTGGCCGTGAAACACCACACTAAGGAAAGCATTTTGCAAGCCTTTGCCACTCGCCTTACCCATACACCAGAACAAGAGTACCAACAAGCGATCGCCGAGATTAATCAAATTGCCTTGGCCCGGCTCATAGCCCTGATCGCTCCTGCCGGCGTTGCTGACTAGTACAGCCGTCGTCAGCTTAGGTGAGGGTTGAGTGGGCAGTAGCTCACCCTGCGCGAGTTGTTGAGCTTGGTTGCTAAACCTAGGAGGATTCCCATGCCTTCATTCCCCGTCCCCAAAAGAAGTATGAAGTTTTAGGCGATCGCCCTGCAAACTGCCTAGGATAAATAGGTAGTGCCTTCAAGATGCTGTCAGCGCTCCCTTCATAGAGCCCATGGATCACAGATGAATGCCCGATCGTGGATCTATCGTGGATCTGAGGACTGTTAGGTTATGGGACATCCCCAGAAGCAACCTTTGCATGCATCCGTCCAATATTCGCCATCCTCTGAGGTCTTTCACATTCAGGATGTGAGTAAGATCTATCCCATGGGGGAGGTTGAGGTTCATGCTCTACAGAACGTGACCCTAGATTTATATGAAGGTGAGTTTGTTGTCCTGCTGGGGCCATCGGGCAGCGGTAAGTCTACGTTGTTAAATATTTTGGGTGGGCTGGATCTACCATCCAGCGGCCAGGTGTGGTTTCGCGATCGCAATTTGTCTACCGCCACCGATGCCATGCTCACCCGCTTTCGGCGAGAGTCGGTGGGGTTTATTTTCCAGTTTTATAACCTCATCCCCAGCTTGACGGCCCGCGAAAATGTGGCCTTGGTCACGGAACTTGCTGCCCACCCCTTCTCGCCGGAGGAAGCCTTGCAGCGGGTAGGCTTGGGCGATCGCCTCGATCACTTTCCCGCCCAGCTTTCGGGTGGTGAACAGCAGCGGGTGGCCATTGCCCGAGCGATCGCCAAACGCCCAGAAGTGTTGCTCTGTGATGAACCCACCGGAGCCTTAGATGTACAAACGGGCAAGCTGGTGCTCGATGCTTTGGCTGATGCCAATCGTGACCTCGGTACCACCACCGCTGTCATCACCCACAATGCCAGTATCGCCGCCATGGCCGATCGGGTGATCTCGATGCGAAGTGGGCAGATTGCCAGCATTCACGTTAATGAAACCAAGGTTTCTCCTGCTGAGTTGGAGTGGTAGATGAAGGCATTAGATCGAAAGCTGCTGCGCGATCTGCTCCATCTGCGGGGTCAAGTGATCGCCATTATGCTGATTGTGGCCTGTGGCATCACGGGGCTGGTGACCTTAATGAGTGCCTACCATTCCCTGAAACTATCCCAGGCCAACTATTACAGCCAATATCGATTTGCCGATGTTTTTGTGTCTCTCAAACGGGCACCGGAGGCGATCGCTCCCCAGTTGGCGGAGATCTCGGGTGTAAGCCAACTGCAAACCCGTGTGGTGGTTGATGTTACGTTGGATATACCCGGTCGCCATGAACCTGCCACGGGACGCATCATTTCAATTCCAGAACAGCCCCAGCCCATGCTCAATGATCTCTTCCTTCGGGAGGGGCGCTACCTTGAGGCAGGTCGTCGTGATGAAGTGCTGATCAGTGAAGCTTTCGCCAAGGCTAATGATCTCACCCTGGGCGATCGGGTGGGTGCGGTGATCAATGGCCGTTGGCAGACGTTGCAGATCGTAGGACTAGCCCTATCGCCAGAATATGTTTATGAAATTCGCGGCACGGATCTGGTGCCAGATAATCAACGGTTTGGGGTGATTTGGATGGGACGAGAGGCCCTAGCCGCAGCCTTTGATATGCAAGGAGCTTTCAATGATGTCACCCTGTCCTTAACCCCAGCGGCCAACATGCCGGAGGTCTTATTTCAGCTTGATCAATCCCTAGAGCGCTACGGGGGGCTGGGAGCCTACGATCGCGATCAACAGCTTTCCCATCGATTTCTCACCGACGAAATCGATCAACTCCAGGTCACTGCCGTCTTTTTACCCTCTATTTTTCTAGGCATTGCGGCCTTTTTGCTGAATATTGTTCTGTCGCGCATTATTAGCACCCAGCGAGATCAAATTGCTGTTCTCAAAGCCTTTGGTTACAGTAATTCTGTCTTAGGACTGCATTACTTTAAGCTTGTTTTAGGGATCACTTTCCTAGGAGCCGCCATTGGCACAGGATTAGGTCTCTGGTTTGGGTCAAGCATCACCCAGTACTACACTAACTTTTTCCAGTTTCCTATCCTGCGCTATGAAGCCGGAGCGGGTCTGATCCTAACTACCATCGGGGTCAGCATTGGTGCTGCTCTGCTGGGAGCCTTTACGGCAGTGAGGCGAGCGATCGCCCTGCCGCCAGCGGAGGCCATGCGTCCAGAAGCGCCGCCCCAGTTCCGTCCTACCTTGATTGAACGCTGGGGGTTGCAACGCATGTTTCCGGCTTCAGGGCGGATTATATTGCGTAACTTGGAACGCAAACCCATGCAAGCCCTGCTATCGATGTTGGGAATTGCCTTAGCGATCGCCATTCTCATGGTGGGCCGCTACATGGGGGATGCGGTGCTCTACATCATTGATGTCCAGTTCCGCCAGGTGCAGCGAGAGGACGTCACCTTGGTGTTTAACGAACCTCGCCCAGCTCGGGCCCGCTATGCCCTCCATCATCTGCCCGGTGTGTTGCAAGCAGAACCCTTTCGCAGCGTAGCGGCCCGTCTGCGCTATGAACATCGCACCCACCGCACTGGGCTAATGGGTCTAGATCCCCAGGGAGAGCTGCGCCACTTAGTCGATCGCCAGCTCCGTCCTGTGCAGCTACCTCCCAGCGGCGTGCTGCTCACGGCCACCCTAGGACGAATGCTAGGCGTTGAACCGGGCGATCGCCTCACCGTAGAAGTGCTGGAGGGCGATCGCTCCATTCACCAGGTCGAGGTCATGGGCTTAGTCGATGAGTTTATTGGAGTGGCCGCCTATATGGACATCCAAGCGTTGAATCAACTGATGCGCGAAGGACAGACCATTTCAGGAGCCTATTTAGCTGTAGACCGCCATGCCCTGGATCACCTCTATGAGCAGGTGAAAAACACCCCAGCGATCGCCAGTATGGCCATGCGCCAAACGACCATCGATCAGTTTGAAGACACCATCGCCGCTAGCCTAGGTATCTTCACCGGTGTGCTGGTTATCTTTGCCTGCGTGATTGCCTTTGGGGTGGTTTACAACGCTGCCCGCATTGCCCTGTCCGAACGGGGGCGAGAGTTGGCAACCCTGCGGATCATCGGATTTAGCCGAGGAGAAATTGCCTTGATCTTACTCGGAGAACAGGCCTTGATCACCTTAGCAGCCATTCCCGTGGGGATAGCTATCGGTTTAGGCTTCGCTGCCCTATTGGCTACCACCTACGACTCTGAACTCTACCGGCTGCCCTTCGTGGTCAATCAGGCTACCTACCTCTTTGCCGTCGGTGTGATCCTGGTCGCCACCGTCTTATCTGGCTGGCTGATTCGCCGACAGCTTAATCAGTTGGATTTAATTGCAGTACTCAAAACTCGGGAGTAGCCTATGAAACTCAAGCCCGTTCTGCGGCGACTGCTCTATGGTTTGGCTGGCGTAGCGATCACCTTCCTTCTCGTCCTCTTATTTCGACCCGCTCCCGTGCCGGTGACGGTAGCCGTGGCCCATCGCGGCCCCATGGCCGTCACCGTCAGCGAAGAGGGAAAAACTCGGGTGCGATCGCGTTATCGAGTATCCACACCGATCGCTGGTCGCCTCTTCCGCATCGATCTGACGGCTGGGGATGTGGTGCAGCAGGGGCAAATGCTAGCCCAGATTGATCCCCTTCCCCTCGATAGCCAAGTGCAGTCTGCCCAAGCCCGCCTGCGGGAACTGCAGGCCCAGCTCGCCGGGGTTGATACCCAACGAACTAAACCGGCTGCGCTGCAGCAAGCCGAGGCCCGCATCCAAGGGGCCCAAGCGGTTCAACGCCAGGCCGAGGCCCGCATTGCTCAAGCTGAAGCAGCTCTGGAACAGGCCCAGCGCGATCGCCAACGGGCGGATGATTTGTACCAACGGGGGGCGATCGCTCGCCAGGATTTGGAATCAGCAGACTTGCTAGAGGCTACTAGGGCTCGGGAACTAGAAGCCCTGCAGCGAGAAGCTGAAGCAGCCAGCACCGAGGTGGCCGCAGCCCAAGATACGTTGATGATTCTCCAAGCTGAGCAACAGGATCCAGACTACTTGGTGGATGTTTACAGCGCCCAGATCGCTAGCCTGGAGGCGGAACTCGCCAACCTTGCCGACACCGCCGATCGCACGCGGATCACAGCACCCACCACCGGGCACATCCTGAGGGTGTTTGAGGAAAGTGCAGGCTATGTGGAGGCTGGCACGATCCTGCTAGAGCTAGGAGATCCGCAACAGCTTGAACTGGTGATTGACGTGCTGTCCACTGACGCAGTGCGCGTGCCGGTGGGTGCGCCCGTATGGGTCGATCGCTGGGGTGGCCCCGATCGACTTACCGCCACAGTGCGCCGCGTTGAACCCTCGGCCTTCACTCAGGTTTCTGCCCTAGGGGTGGAGGAGCAGCGGGTGAATATTATTGCTGATTTTGATCAGGCTGTGCCTCTAGGTGATGGCTATCGTGTGGATGCCCAAATTGTGGTGTGGGAGAGCGAATCTGTTTTGCAGGTGCCTGTGAGTGCTCTGCTACGGTGCGATCGCCCCTCCTCCGAGCCTGATACGCCTGGTTGGTGTGTGTTTGTGGTGGATAATAACCGAGCCCAGCAGCGCGCTGTCACGATTGGACAACGCAGCACT
This sequence comes from Leptolyngbya sp. CCY15150, assembly GCF_016888135.1. Classification (NCBI taxonomy): domain Bacteria; kingdom Bacillati; phylum Cyanobacteriota; class Cyanophyceae; order Leptolyngbyales; family Leptolyngbyaceae; genus Leptolyngbya; species Leptolyngbya sp. CCY15150. The sequence goes on along the minus strand of NZ_JACSWB010000113.1, from coordinate 71,979 downwards.
GAGGTAGAAATCCAATCGGGATTAGATGAGGGAGAAATCGTTATCTTGCATCCCACGGAGCAAATCGAATCTGGTAGACGGGTATCGAGTTAAACTACTGGGATTCCGGGGTAGATGCGCTAAGAATGAAGAACGAAGAACGAAGAATGAAGAGGTGAACATTGCCTAGGCTGATTATCTTAACCTGAGTTCGGGATAAGCTGAAAGCCTCATTCTCTCGTAGACTAAGAGCTTGATTCTTTCGTCCAACAAGCTGAAAAATTCCCTTAACCCGAACTGAAGTTATCTTACTTAAAAATGATGTAGATAAGCAGAGTGGCGATCGCAACCATGATCCTTCAGATGGATAGTCTGGTACTCTCGACACAAGGCTGTTGATCCAGTTCAGTGCCCTCTGATCAACGAGCTATCCTGGCAACCAGCTATCATCTACTTGCATTTCACCGCAAAGATACTACACTTGTAATACAAACCCAGTCTTTGAACCACCGTGAGGTAACGTCCATTCATGCATTCTGTGAACCCTATCCCACACCGCACCTCTACCACAGACATGGAGGTGACCAGTATTCGTCTTGAACGCGATCTAAAAGAGCGTCTGAAGCAACTGGCTGATAAACAGGGCTATCAGGCACTCATTCGAGACGTTTTGTGGGACTACGTTCAACAGCGGGCAGATCGTCCTCCAAAGCCGCGATCGCAGGGCGAGATTCGCTTCACTGTCCCTGCGATCGCCCGCCGACCAGAGGTTTGCTGGCTCACGGGTGCAGATATTGCTCCCCATGAACCCATGCTGTTGGGGCTGACGCTGGCGGATGAAATGGTTCCCCTCAGTGCGGACAGTATAGACCCGTGATGCTTTAGACTAGGTCTCTCTAGTCATAGTCTAGGATATTACCTACTCTAGTCAGGCCCGTTGTGTCTCCCGCTCGTTCAGCGAAGAGGCGCAGGACAAGGCAGTGGCGGAAATGGCACAATAGATAGTCTACCGTTCCGCCTCAGTGCCTGCTGTTTGGGTTAAGACGATGCAAAGTCCCGATTTAGAATCCCTCACCTCCTCCTTCCAACCCCAGAATTTTCTGGTGTTGGTTGTCGATGATCTCCGCCAAAATCTTAAAATTGTAGGGACTATGTTAGATGAGGCGGGCTATGGTACCACCTTTTCTACGTCCGGCCCTCAAGCCCTAGAGCGTGTGCAGGCAGCACGCCCTGACCTGATTGTCCTAGACTTAATGATGCCTGATATGAGCGGTTTGGATGTCTGTAGAACCCTCAAGGCTAATCCAGAGTTTCGAGAGATTCCCATTATCTTCCTGACGGCCAGCCATCGGCAAGATCACCTACTCAAGGCGTTTGAACTAGGCGCTGTGGACTATGTCACCAAGCCATTTAGTTCCGCCGAATTATTGGCCCGCGTCCGCACCCATCTAGAGCTGAAGCACACCCGAGACCAACTTCAGCTCGTGCTTTCAGAGGTTCAGCGCATGGCGACCATCGACTCATTAACCGGGGTGCTCAACCGACGATGTTTGTTTGACCTTGCCAAGCGGGAGTTTGAGCGATCGCAGCGCTATGGATCAGTCTTCACCTTACTGATGCTGGACGTCGATCACTTCAAACGGATCAACGACACCTACGGCCATATGGTGGGCGATGAGGTTTTAAAGTCGCTCACGCAAGCAATTCAGCGATCGCTCCGTCAGGTGGATCAATTCGGACGATACGGCGGAGAAGAGTTTGTGATTGTGCTTCCAGAAAGCCCGCTCAACATAGCCCGACAGGTAGGCGATCGCCTCCGCACCATCTCTAGCCAGCTTTCGATTCCCACCAAAACTGATCCCATCTCCCTCACCGTGAGCATTGGCATTGCGGCTTACAATCCTCAGGATAAAGCCGTTGAAGACATTTTTGAGCGGGCTGACCGCGCCCTCTACCAAGCCAAGGCAAAAGGACGCGATCGCTGCTGTGTTTGGGAAGAGGTTGATGGATCGACAGCCCCAGTAGCCACAACCTAGACCGGGGCTGTACGTGATCCCAACGCTAACGTTTTACTCTAGAGGCTGACGCTCTGATGCAGGTGGCACTTGCCGATCTTCTAGGGGCGGCAGGTAGTCGGCCGTAAAGACAGTATCAATATCTGGCGTAGCCGTGAGTTCAAATCCCTTCACGGTTTGGGCAATGGTAGCCTCCAAACGAGCTGGATCCACCGCACCTAAGCCCAGAGATTCCACCTCCTCATTCACCAGCAGTTCATCCAAAGCAATTTGCAGCCGGAGTTTTTCTGCATCTGGATCCATAAGCTCATCGCCCGCTGCCACCACACTTGCTAGGCCAGCTTCTGGGTCAACGAGCATATCTTGAATGCCGCGAATGTAGGCGCGCAAGAAGGCCCGCACCGTTTCTTCGTTAGCCGATAGAAAATCTTCCCTCAACAAAACAACGTTGCCATAAAAATCAAGTCCGTTGTCTTTGTAGTAAAAGATATTCAGGTCATCCATCGTTTTGCCCCCGGCTAACAGGGACGGCATCATGGAATAGATGAAACCGCTGATCGCATCTACATTGCCTTGCAGCAAGAAAGTTTCTCGTAACTTGGGCTCCATGGTGACCCATTCCACAGAGTTGGGATCAATGCCGGCTTCCTCCGCCAGCACCGGCCATAGGCGACGAGGCGCATCCCCTGCTGGTGCTCCTAGGGTTTTTCCAGCTAAGTCTTGGACGGAGTTGATGCCGCTATCTTGAGTTGTAACAATCGCAAAGGGTGCTTTGTTATAGGGCACAGCCACCACGATCATCTTGTCGTCAGGGTTGCGCTCGTTGAACTCAATCATCGAGTACATGTCGCCAAAGCCCATGTCATACTGACCGGCGGCAATTTTGCTCGATGTATCTGCTGAGCCATACCCCCGCTCAATTTGTACATCCAAGCCCTCTTCAGCAAAGTAGCCACGCTCGATCGCCAGGGTGAGAGGTGCATCCACGCCTTGCAGGAGCCAAGATAGGGTAAATCGAACCGTGGTTAGCGATTCTGGCGTCGCTTCCGCCGTATCGGTGGTGGCTTCCGTATCCTCTACGGCTGTGGGCGTTTCTGTCGGGGTTTGGCATGCAGAGACCCCTGCCAGAGCAGCAATGACTAGACCCGATGCCATCCAGTTGCGAAGCCGAAGTTGACTCAATTTCATAGGAATTAACCGCTCACCTGTTCGTACAATGATTTGCTTTTGTGCCCAGGCCACGTCATCGTGATTGCCCGACAAAACTATTCCCCATATCTTGAATTTGAACGGCGGATGGAATTGTATTCAGCATTACCTTTAGTTGAGGCTTTCTCAAAGCAGGGCAGCCAGCAGGTTGGCCCCACATAGGTCTTAGGGTATGGTGTTGAGCGGTGCTGGCCTGCATGTCTCCCCCACGGGCCCGGCCGTTATTCCTTATACCTTCATTGCTAGGAGATGCTGATGACCCCAGAGTTTAGGGTGCAACTAGAGCAGTTAATTGCACAAACCGGAGCGCTGCAAACGGGGCATTTTCAGCTTGCCAGTGGTCTCCATGCCCGCCGTTTTTTTCGCTGCATTAAGCTCTTCCAGCAGCCAGATCAGGTGCAGTTTGTGTTCGATGCCTTGGCCCAGCGGTTTAGCGATCGCCCCCTCGATTGGGTTTTGGGAGCCAATGAGGCGGGCAGTATCTTGGCTTTTGAGGTGGCCAAGCGCTTGGGGGTACCGGTGGTCATCGCCCGGCAAACCCAGCACCGCTATCACCTGATTGATGGTTTTCAGCTCAGCCAGGGCGATCGCGTCTTGGTTGTGGATGACATTACCACCACCGGCGGCACCGCTAAGCAACTGCTGGAGATTGTCAGGCAGGCGGACGCCGAGCCGGTAGGAGTCGGCATTTTAGTCACCAAAGGTCTGTTTGAGGTCAATCTGGGCTGTCCTGTAGAGGTTCTCATGCCCCTAGAGGGTATGGACGCGATCGCCCCGGATCAATGTCCGCTTTGCCAGGCCGGCCTGCCCCTGTCTTCCTAGCCCTTGGAACGTACCTGGGACTGCTGGGCTTTTTCGTAGCCCAAAATGGCAATACTCAAAACCACGATGCCCACGCCCATACCCTGGCGCAGGGTGAGGGTTTCTTGCAAAAAGATCCAGGCCATCAACGTGGTGGACACCGGATTACTCACCGCCACAATCGACATCAGAGCCGCACTCACCAGATGAATGCCGACGTTGTAGAGCAACTGCCCTGCTAGGGTCAGGGCCGACGCTAGGGCGCTAATGCCCCACAGGACACCCCAGGACTCGGCGGGCACGTCAATGGTCACCAGCAGTAACCCCAGGGTAGAGAGCACCGCCATCACCACAAAATTCACCACGGTAAACGGCACGGGGTGAATTGTCCGGAAGCAGGTCTGGGCCAAGACGCCCTGAATCGAGTAGGTCACGCAGGCTGCCAGCGCTGCACCCACGCCCAGCCACATTTGGTCAGGACTGATTGCGCCGGCTATCGGCACCACCAGCACACTACCCATGAGCACCGTGCCGGTCATAGTCAACCGTATCCAACTGGGGCGATCGCCAAACAGCCGCCAAGAAACCAGCCCGGTGATCACCGGATGCGTGAAAAACAGCACCGTGGCTGTCCCGGCGGGAATGGTAGCGATGGCAATAAACAAAAAGGTGAGGGACAGAAATAAAAATGTACTGCTGATCAGCGATCGCCACAGGAGCGATCGCTGATCAGGCTTCACCAAGGCCTTCAAGGCCTGCTGGGTACCCGGATAAAACCATGGGGCCAGGATCAGCATCACCGGCAAAATCAGCAGCGATCGCATCTGGAGCACCAGCACCGAATTGCCCACTGTCGGCGGAATGAAGCCACCCCACACCCCTTGCCCAAGAATAGGACTTTCAGAGAAAATAACCCGTAGTAATACGTTCTGCGCCGCCAAACATAGCGAGCCCACCAAAATGACGGCAAATCCAAGCATTGGTAATGGCTACCTATCCAATAGTCTGTATACTGAGAGACGCTGAACATTACAGCATCCCAAAACCTGTAAACCAGCAAGGTCTACGATAGTACAGCAAAGAAGGAGTTCAGCCTACTCGATATTAAAATCACGCCAGGACACGGCAGACCCTCGCCGTTTTTCCCATGGGCCGCTACTATAAAAGAGTATGCGAAAAATACCCCCTCCCATGGTTCCCCAGTATCTAGACACGCTCACGGTTAACGAGTATCCGTTGTTCTAGGGTCACCCATTTCAGATTGCTGACCCAAAGCGGTGAAAACAGCCCTGATGTGCCTTGATTCCATTACAATTATTTAATAATTCATACGATTGCTGAAGGCCGGATCGGGCTGCCGGTTTTTTACCGTCTACAGCCTACCCTCTGCTGATTATGGAAGCACCCTAACCTCCGTTTAAGTCATCCTTAACTGTGAGCCTACAATCGTTTGTCGCACTGAACTAGAGATCAGACATGAAGAAAGACATCGCGCGCTATCGAAATATTGGTATCTTTGCCCACGTGGATGCGGGCAAGACCACCACGACCGAGAGAATTTTGAGTCTCACGGGAAAAATCCACAAAATTGGTGAAGTGCATGATGGTGCGGCAACCACAGACTTCATGGAGCAAGAGCAAGAGCGCGGCATCACGATTCAGTCGGCTGCAACCTCTTGCTTTTGGAAGGATCACCAGCTCAACATTATTGACACCCCTGGACACGTAGACTTCACCATTGAGGTATACCGCTCCCTAAAGGTTCTAGACGGTGGGGTTGGTGTATTTTGCGGATCAGGTGGGGTAGAGCCTCAGTCTGAAACCAACTGGCGCTATGCCAACGACTCTAAGGTCGCTCGGATTATCTATGTCAACAAGCTAGATCGAACCGGCGCTGACTTTTTCAACGTCGTCAAGCAAGTTGAGACCATTTTGGCGGCTAAGCCGTTGGTGATGGTGCTGCCCATCGGCCGAGAAACTGAATTCTGCGGCGTGGTTGATTTGCTCACCCGCAAGGCTTGGATCTGGGATGACTCTGGCGATCCCAAGAACTACGACATCAAAGACGTGCCTGCCGATATGGTGGATGATGTCGAAACCTACCGGGAAGCCCTAATTGAGCTGGCGGTTGAGCAAGACGACACTCTCATGGAGAAATACCTAGAGGGTGAAGAGCTGACCATTGATGAAATCAAGGGCTGTATTCGTAAGGGCACCCGTGAGCTGGCCTTTTTCCCCACCTACTGCGGTTCCTCCTTTAAGAACAAGGGTGTGCAGCTCATCCTAGATGCCGTGGTCGATTACTTGCCCAACCCGATGGAAGTGCCGCCTCAGCCTGAGGTTGATCTTGAGGGTAATGAAACCGGTAAGTTTGCCATTGTGGATGACGAAAAACCCCTGCGAGCGTTGGCATTCAAAATTATGGATGACCGCTTTGGGGCCCTGACCTTTACGCGCATCTACTCCGGTCGGCTGTCGAAGGGAGACACCATCCTCAACACAGCTACCGGCAAAACCGAGCGGATTGGTCGCTTGGTGGAAATGCACGCCAACTCTCGTGAAGAAGTCGATACAGCGCAAGCTGGTGACATCGTGGCGATCGTGGGCATGAAGAACGTGCAGACCGGTCACACCATCTGCGATCCCAAAAATCCTGCCACCCTTGAGCCCATGGTCTTCCCTGAGCCGGTGATTTCCATCTCCGTGAAGCCCAAGGTGAAGGGTGGTGATGAGAAGATGGGCTTAGCCCTGAGCAAGATGGTGCAGGAAGATCCGTCCTTCCAAGTGGAAACCGATCAAGAGAGTGGTGAAACCATCATTAAAGGGATGGGTGAACTTCACCTTGACATTAAGGTTGACATTCTCAAGCGTACCTATGGTGTTGAGGTGGAAGTGGGTCGTCCTCAGGTGGCCTACCGCGAGTCCATCACCAAGCAGATTGCCGACAGCTACACCCACAAGAAGCAGTCCGGTGGTTCTGGTCAGTACGGCAAGATCGACTACATCATCGAACCGGGTGAACCGGGTACCGGCTTCCAGTTTGAATCGAAGGTGACCGGTGGTAACGTACCTCGGGAATATTGGCCAGCGGTTCAAAAAGGCTTTGCGACCAGCATTGTCAAGGGTCTGTTGGCAGGGTTCCCCTGCGTAGATTTGAAGGTAACTCTCACCGATGGAGCCTTCCACCCAGTTGACTCGTCGGCGATCGCCTTTGAAATTGCGGCTAAAGCTGCCTATCGCCAAACCGTTCCTAAGGCTGGCCCTCAACTGCTAGAGCCGATCATGGATGTGGATGTCTTCACGCCAGAAGACTACATGGGTGATGTGATTGGTGACCTAAACCGTCGCCGGGGCATGATCAAGTCCCAAAACCCCACCCCCACGGGTTCTCGGATTCGGGCAGATGTACCGCTGAGCGAAATGTTTGGCTACATCGGCGACCTGCGTACCATGACCTCTGGTCGCGGTCAGTTCTCCATGTCCTTTGATCACTACGCACCTTGCCCCAGCAATGTGGCAGAAGAGGTGATTAAGGAAGCTAAGGAGCGCCAAGCGGCAGCCGCCTCCTAAGCATCATCGGGTTGTGATATAACCTCAAGCGATCGCTCTGGCACCTCCAGGGCGATCGCTGTTTTTTGGGCAGCATGTTGGGCGGTGGGATTGGGATAAAGACGTTTAGGATAGAGACGCTATCGTCGGGAAAATGGGCTTATGTCAGACCTCATTGAACTCAACACCAGTGCCTGTTCAGGGTTTCACGCCCTTTCTGATCCCCTACGCCTCCAGATTATAGATTTACTGCGCCAGCAAGAACTCTGCGTATGCGATTTATGCGATCGCTTAGAGGTGCGCCAGTCTAAACTATCCTTCCACCTCAAAACCTTGAAAGAAGCCAGACTGCTGCGATCGCGGCAAGAGGGTAAATGGAGCTACTACAGCCTCAACCTCCCTGAAATTGCCCGACTAGAACAGTATCTATCCAACCTAAGACAGGCTACCCCGCGCCCCTCTCGATCCTGCAGCGATGATTAACCCGAGGAGCAGACTGCCGTTCTCCCTAGGTGCTCCCATGCTCTCAAGTTGGGACATGGTTGACAAAACAACTTTTTTTGATTTGACTAAGAGTAAGCGATCGCTGAGCTGGTTGTAATCGGCAGCGATCGCAACGTTTGCTGCCAAGCGATCGACGGCCCTACCTGGGGCTACCGCTTGATGATGTTGGATCGTTTATATCATGGGTGACCGCATGACCACAGAGAAACCGGATCGTCCAAGCCCTGCCGTCCAGGCTGGGGGTAGCCTCAACGCCTTTGAGCGATATCTCACCCTTTGGGTTTTGTTATGCATTGGGGCTGGAATTGCCCTAGGACGAGTCTTTCCAGGGATCGCCGAGGCTCTCGACGCGATGAGTATCTATCAAGTCTCTGTGCCCATTGCCATCTGCCTCTTTTTCATGATGTATCCCATCATGGTGAAGATTGACTTTTCCCAGGCCAAGAAAGCAGCCCAAACCCCTCGTCCTGTAATGCTCACTCTCGTTGTGAACTGGCTCATCAAGCCCTTCACCATGGTAGCCTTCGCCCAATTTTTTCTAGGCTGGCTGTTCCGTCCCCTGATCGAAGGGTCAGAACTGGTGCGAGGCACGCCCCTAGCGATCGCCGACTCCTATATCGCTGGCACGATTCTTCTCGGCATCGCCCCCTGTACGGCCATGGTGCTGATGTGGGGCTATCTTTCCTTTAGCAACCAGGGGCATACCCTAGTGATGGTGGCCATCAACTCCTTGGCTATGCTGTTCCTATATGCTCCCCTAGGACGCTGGCTCTTAGCCGCCAATAACCTGACGGTGCCCTGGGAAACGATTGTCTTATCGGTGCTGATCTATGTGGGATTGCCGCTGCTGGCAGGAGCCCTATCTCGCACCTGGATTTTACGTCATAAAGGCAAAGCCTGGTTTGAGCAGGTATTTTTGAACTACCTCAGCCCCATTGCCGTTATTGCCCTGCTGATCACGCTGATTTTACTCTTTGCCTTCAAGGGCGATCTGATTGTTCGCAATCCTTTTCATATCGTACTGATTGCAGTTCCTCTATTTCTGCAAACTAATTTTATCTTCTTGCTATCATATCTAGCGGCTCAGAAACTGAATATGGTCTACGAAGACGCCGCCCCAGCCGCCTTGATTGGCGCAAGCAACCACTTCGAAGTGGCGATCGCTACGGCCGTCACTCTATTTGGTCTTAACTCCGGAGCTGCCCTGGCAACGGTGGTTGGTGTTTTGATTGAAGTGCCCGTCATGCTGATGCTGGTAGAAGTTTGCAAACGCACCGCCTTTTGGTTTCCCCGCGCCCCAGAAAAGGCTAGCCTGCATGATCCTCGTTGTTTTCCACCCATCACTTAGCCGATCGGTCTTCAAGATGTCATGCTGTCTATCACTGGAAACCTTAAGAATCAGAGATTTCATTCCACTATCCTGACTAAGTTTGAGCACGACCCAATGATCAAGGATTAAGACTGGCGGTTAAACTCAAATTGTCCAACAGATGAATACGATCCATAGGCTTCATCGCCAACAAATAGCATAACGTGGTACGTCCCAGCACTGGGTAAGGCACAGGTAACCGTTGGCCCTTGGGAAGTTTCATCATTACATCGCTCTTGCTGCTGACTGCCTTTGCGGCGGTAGGACGCCATGATCCAGCGTTGGTCAGGATTTTCGAGCTGGATCGTGGCCTCTCGTTCCACATGGGACTGGGAGCGATCGGGAGAGATTAAGCGTAGTCCTTGGGCAAAGAAGCTAGGGCGCAGCATCGGCTGGCGTAAAAACTCGCCAATGGATAGGGGTTTAGCCAACAGTTGCCAAGCTGGATCTTCTGGTAAATGGCTCATCACCATCACATCTGCCGGCGGAAATAGATAATCTGTTTTATAGGCCTTGGTAAAGGTCGTATCATCCACAAAACCACTGTCCCAGGTGGCATCTAGAAGGTACCAATTGCCGTTAATCTGAGCTGCATTCCAGGCATGACCTTGACCACTCAAGTCGTTACTCAAACTGCGAGAATCTCCTGAAATATAGAGAATCGTTTCGCCAATTTCCTCCCCTAGGGCAACCAGCAGTCTGGCATAACCTTCACAGACAGCTTTATGGGTTTGAAACACCGTAGTCGCATCCTGGGGCGGGCGGGTGCTAGGATTCCGCAATGCAGGCACATCATAGGCAACCCGATCAGCAACGTAATCATGGAGAGCCTTGATGCGCAGCATGGGATCAGGTTCTTGCTGAGCAATGTATTGAGCTACAGATGCAATCGAGGTTTCAACATTGGCTGGCATCTGGGCAACTGCTGGATGTAAACCCATCCCAGTCCAAGGCCAGTTCGAGGCAGCTTGACTCACCGACGGTGTACTTGGGGAGGCGGTCTGTTCTGAACTGGTAGGCTGCCTTGGGGAGGTGGTCTGTCCTAAGTCCGTAGGGCGAGGGCGAATCGTTGGCGCATCTTGGTGATAGGGATTTTGGCGCACGGATGAGTAAAGCCATTCCAAGCCACCGGCTGTCTTAAACAACGATTGCCGCACCCATTCTACTGGCTGCCCCGATCGCCCATCGAGCATCCAATCACCCCGAGTAGCAAGGGCGAGGAAAGCCGTCTCTGGCCTTAACGCCAACAATGCTGAGATGAATACGACATTTAACACCAAGGTACGCAGCGTAATGCGATCGCCCCATGTGAGAATACCGGGCTGCGATCGCCGTTTGCGCTGAGCCCATAAATCCCAGAGAATAGGCAGCAGTGGAAAAAAGAGCAGTCCAGAAAAAATGGTGAGCCCCATGGGGCCATTGGTAAACGCGACCAAGGAGGAGACCAACCATACTCCTAGAATGGGAGTACAGAAGACCAGCCCATACAGCGTTAGTTTAATCAACCCGACGATGACTGCCATGAACGTTTCCTACCGTTTCTATCCGTCGATTCTTTAGAAGGGTACCCAGATCTAGCCATGATCCATACCAGACCATGGTCAAAGCTTAGCCAATACCAATCGCGATGTCATGTTGAACCTGGCTCCAGGACAATCTTTCAAGCATCCCAAGTCAACGTTGACATCACCTTTGCTGAATAGCAGGATGATTCCGCAATAGTTTGCCTAGAGGTTTAGATCCTGTAGTTAGGAGGTTCACCTCCTGGTTCAGCAATACCCTAATTTCATCGTCTTAATCAGGCAACGCCGGATGATTGACCGATTGCACTATGAAGATGAGGTGAAGTCAAGCCAGATTTCTGGGCTCAAAGAAAAATCACCATCCATCTTTCACCACCCCCTAAAGACAGAGAGCTAAACTAAATCATCTGGAACATCATCTGGCTCCATGGGAAACCGAATGGTGAAGGTTGTGCCTTGTCCTACTTGACTGCGCACGTCAATATCACCCTGGTGTAAACGGACACATTCCCGCGTAATAAACAAACCAATGCCAGTGCCGGGAATGGTGCCCACGTTTTGAGCTCGATGGAAGCATTCAAACAGGTTCTCTTGATCCTCAGGAGGAATACCGATCCCAGAATCGCTGACCTCAATGATGGCATCATGGTTTTGCCGCTTGAGATGAATGGCGATCGCCCCACCGCCGGGAGAATACTTAATGGCGTTAGATACCAGGTTCGTAATCGTCTGGCGCAATAGCTTTTGATCTACGGAGAGCTCAATTGACGCCGACGTGCTAGAAAAGTCGATCCTGTGGTTAGGCTGGGTCAACACCTCAAACTCCCGCAGTAGATCTCGCAGAAATTGCTCTAAATTTAACCGGGTCGGCACAGATTTTAGCTTGCCGGCCTCAGCCTGCCCGACGACGACAACATCATCCACTAACAGCGTCATATGGTTGACGGCCGCCTGAATCCGCGTCAGCAGTTCTTCGCGATCGCTCTCGGTGCAGGGAATATTTTGCAGGATATCGGCTGACGACTGAATCACCGTCAGCGGTGTGCGAAATTCGTGGGAAATCACCGACACAAATCGAGACTTAAACTCGTTGATTTCCTTCTGGCGGCTGAGTGCCTGGCGAATTTCATGCTCCACCTGCTTGCGGCGGCTGATATCGCGAGCAATCCCGCGATAGCCCTGTAAAACTCCCTGGGGATCGAGTCGCATCAAGCCACTGGTTTCAAATTCAACAATATCGCCTGAAACGTGCCGTACACCCACCTCAAGCTGCGTCGAAGCGCGATCGCCCGATAAGTGCTTCAAGGCATCCACAAAGCTCTCATAGCTATCCTCCGCCATTAGGTCGTGGAAGGAAAGCCCGATTGCCCTCTCCAGTGAATACCCCAGGATAGAAGCAATCTGAGCATTCGTATAGGTCAACTGCAAATTTGCATCACATTCCCAGATCCAGTCACTGGTCTGCTCGACTAGATTTCGATACTGCTCTTCACTGGCCTGCAGCGACACTTCCGTTTGCTGCCGTTTCTGAATTTCCTGGGTGAGCTTTTGGTTTTGATCCAAAAGCTGTTTCCGCTGCTGCTGCAGCGTAATTTGCGTTTTCACCCGCATTAGGATTTCCGCTTCATGGAACGGCTTCGTCACATAGTCAACCCCTCCCACCTCAAACCCCCGCAGCTTATCAGCCAGCTCATCCAGCGCACTGATGAAGATGACCGGAATTGTCTGGGTTTGCTCATCCCGTTTCAGCAGTTGACATAGGTCATAGCCGCTCATCTGCGGCATTTTGACATCCAGCAGCAATAGGTCAGGTGGCTTGGTCTTGGCTGCTTGTAAGGCCATGCGAGGGCTCGTGGTGCAGCGGACATTGTAGCCTTGCATGTCTAACATCCTAGAGAGCAGGCGAAGGTTATGGGGAATATCATCCACCACGAGGATGTCAGCCGTTAAATGGGAGTGCAAATCAGACATAAACAAGGACAATCAGTATATAGGGTGCCGCAAACACGTCACGCAGATGGTAGTTCTACAATCGTAGTGGGTTGATAGACTAAACGCTGTACGCAACCAGTTTTGATACAACTGCCCTCATCTATAAATCAGTACAACTATGGAAGCAGCGTGTCACGGCTTTACAATCTGGGTGGCGATCGCCCCTAAATTCCTACGTAGTCTTACTACTATACAGGAATCCTGATGATGCCAAGCAGGTCATCAGGTATGGGGTTCAAGGGATAATCTTTATAAGCCCATGATCAGCTTACTGTGATGATAGGCAATGCTTGGGATAGGTGCGCAGATGCTAATGATAAAGCTTTGTCGCGAATGAAATCAGGAACTATGTCTGTATTAATTTTGACTTAGTTTTGCAAGAAGTTCATACGTGTTATTACGACCTTTCTGAACATTGCATCAGTCTGTGTTGTTGATCATGGGCTAAAACTAGGGGTTGCGTCCATGTCTATTCTATCTCGCAGCCTCTCCGCTTAACGCTTGAAGGATGGGGCACCTCAGCCCTAGGATAGTCATGCAAAGGGTTTGGTATACCGCCATGGATTATGCACAGCAGCTCGTCATGATGGCTGAGGATGAATTGACCGAATACAGCACTGAAGCACGCAAAATCGAAAAACTACGGCCAAAATTTGGGTTAACCGTGCCCTATCCTCAACAGCAAGACGTGCGGGCGGCGATCGCTGCCCAGATTCCCACAAGTCTGCCGGCCAAGTTAGTTGAAAACAACCGCCAACTGGTCGCACTCCCATTTTGGGGCATTGGCGGATTAGGCCTGCTCTTTGGCATTTCTGCCTCCCAACCCCTCGACTTTTTAGCGACGGGCATTGGCTTCTACGTAGCCTTCTCCGTGCAGCGCTGGGGCTGGAAACTAGAGGCAAAACGTCTGGCCATGAAGACTCTAGATGTCATTGAGACCGACATGCAGGCTTCTAGAAACCAGCCTATGGACTAGTGCCTTTACCTAAACACCCCCCGGATTGTCCCGAGGGCGATCGCCCAGCCCTTATCTTATGGCTCAACCTCACACAGCCTTGGGCTCAATCTCGCATAAGAACCAGCAAGAAGACAGGTTTTTCCTCACACTAAGTAGAACTACGGTAGGTCTAGTTTAAAGATCAAGTAAAGTTACTTCATAAAAACTTGGCGCTTCGTTGATATTGAAGTTATAAGTCGTATCAAATATGATTCAGCTAGGACTCATGACTAACTGCACCTTGCCTAGGCGTTTCAGGATTGATCCGTCTCTTGTGTAACCTGGTTGCTGCATCATGGATCATAACCCAGCACTTTTATAGAGGAACCATCCATCGTCACCCACGAGCTATCGCCCATGAACCGTCTAGGTCAATGCTGAACAGTAGTTTTACGGAGTTGCATGAAGACCAGTGAATACTAGGAATGCCCTTTCGGCTCAGCTATAAGGACGTTTTCACATCAGCACCATGGGAAAGGGGATGCCATACCCATAAAAATATGCCAAGCTTTACAAGCAAAATGTGATTGCGTTTTTCTGGGTTAGCGCAATTAAGGTTGAAAAGAATCTGGGTCAGGTGCGATCGCTGCTTGGGTCGTCTTGCCCCGATCTTGGTTCTAGCCCATGTCCGTCACTATCCACAACTGACACAATGTGAGGCAAGTTTAGAATGAAGGCAGTAATACTCGCAGGTGGGTTAGGAACTCGTCTCAGTGAGGAAACCAGTATTCGACCCAAGCCCATGGTTGAAATTGGTGGGTTGCCCATTTTGTGGCACATTATGAAGGTCTACTCAGCCCATGGCATCAACGAATTCGTGATTTGTTGCGGCTATAAGGCTTATGTGATCAAAGAATTTTTCAATAACTACTTCTTACGCATGTCTGATGTCACCTTTGACATGCGCTACAACCAAATGAATATTCATGGAGCCAAAGCAGAACCCTGGAAGGTCACGCTAGCCGACACGGGTGAAACCACGCTGACCGGAGGGCGACTCAAGCGGGTTCGCGAATACATTGGTAAGGAAACCTTCTGCTTTACCTACGGAGATGGGGTCAGTAACGTTAACATCACTGAGTTGATTAAGTTTCATAAAGAGCAAAAAACCTTAGTGACGTTAACGGCTGTCCAACCCCCTGGACGCTTTGGTGCGATTGAATTAGCTCAAGGGCAAACCAAGATTGATAGTTTTCAGGAAAAGCCTGAGGGCGATGGTGCCTACATCAACGCAGGTTTCTTTGTTGTGGAGCCTGAAGCGATCGACTATGTGCCCGATGATGCTGGCGAAGACTCGGTGATGTGGGAGCATACTCCCCTCCAGAAAATTGCTCATGATGGACAACTTTCTGCTTTCCGCCATGATGGATTTTGGCAACCCATGGATACGTTGCGGGACAAAAACTACCTCGAAAAACTCTGGCACAGCGGTCAAGCCCCCTGGAAAATTTGGTAGCATCTGTGCCGACATCTTGTTGCAGAAGTGCCGTCTATAGTTTAGGGATAAAGCGATCGCTACAGGAGGATGAATGCAGTTTATTGAAACCAAGCTCAAAGGGGCCTATGTGATTGATTTGGAGCCTCGAAGCGATCATCGTGGCTTCTTTGCACGCACATTTTGTCAACAAGAGTTTGAAGCTCACGGGCTCAATCCAGCCGTAGCTCAATGTAACTTATCGTTTAACGCCAAAAAAGGAACGCTACGCGGATTACATTATCAACGTCCTCCGGCTACTGAGGCTAAACTAATCCGCTGTATTCGTGGAGCTATCTATGATGTGATTGTAGATATGCGTCCTGACTCTCCAACTTACTTGCAACATGTTGGCGTGGAGTTATCTGCAGATAATCACCGAGCATTTTATGTCCCCGATCTCTTTGCCCATGGCTATCAAGCCTTGGAAGATGGGTCAGAAGCTTTATACCAGGTGAGTGAATTTTACACGCCCGGTGTGGAGGGAGGATTACGGTATGACGATCCAGCCTTAGGGATTGAATGGCCCCTGCCGGCTGTCGAAGTCTCCGAGAAGGATCAGTCTTGGTCGTTGTTAACATCTGAAGGAGTTCGGTCATGATTATTGTAGATACAGCTTTAAAGGCACGGGAAGAAGCAGGCAATCCTGTACGAGTGGGCATGATTGGGGCAGGATTCATGGGGCGCGGCATCGCCAACCAAATCCTCAACTACATTCCCGGAATGCAGCTAGTTGCTATTTCTAACCGCACGGTGGAAAACGCGAAGCAGGCCTATGCCTTAGCTGGAGCTGATGAGGTCACGGAGGCTTATACCGTAGAACAGTTGGATGGAGCGATCGCTGCCGGTAAGTTTGTAGTCACCGCGGATGCCGATCTGCTCTGTGAAGCCGAAAACATTGATGTGCTCATTGAGTCTACCGGACATGTAGAATTCGGCGCACAGGTCACCATGAAGGCGATCGAGTGCAAGAAGCACATGGTGCTGATGAATGCGGAGCTAGATGGCACGGTTGGCCCCATTCTAAAGGTCTATGCTGACCGCGCTGGCGTGATTCTCACCGGTTGTGATGGCGATCAGCCAGGGGTACAAATGAACCTCTACCGGTTTGTCAAAAGTATTGGGCTAACGCCTTTGATTTGCGGCAACATCAAGGGTCTGCAGGATCGCTACCGCAACCCCACAACCCAAGAAAGTTTTGCCAAACAGTGGGGGCAAACGCCTTCTATGGTCACCAGCTTTGCAGATGGTACCAAAATTTCGTTTGAACAGGCGATCGTTGCCAATGCTACGGGTATGAAGGTGGCGCAGCGCGGTATGTTGGGCTACGACTACGACGGTCATATTGACGACATGATTGATCGCTATGATATTGACCAACTGCGAGAGCTAGGCGGAATTGTTGAGTATGTGGTGAAGACCAAACCTAGCCCGGGGGTGTTTGTCTACGCCGCCCACGAAAATGATGCCCAGCAGGCCCACTACCTCAACTACGGCAAACTCGGCCAGGGGCCGCTCTATAGCTTCTACGTCCCCTACCACCTGACTATTTTTGAGGTTCCCCTTTCCGCAGCGCGGGTAGCCCTATTTAACGACTCCGTGATTTCCCCCTTGGGCGGTCAGGTTGTTGATGTAGTGACTACAGCTAAGATTGACCTTAAAGCCGGCGAAACCCTTGATGGGCTGGGCTTCTACATGACTTACGGCATGTGTGAAAACACTGATGTTGTCATGGAGCAGCGTCTCTTGCCCATGGGGATTGCCGAGGGCTGCCGACTCAAGCGAGATGTCCCGAAAGATCAGGTTCTCACCTATGATGATGTTGAGTTGCCCACAGATAGCTTAGCGGTCAAACTCCGTTTAGAGCAGGATGCTTACTTTGCTCCCAAACCGTTAGCCACCGTTTAAGTTTGACCGGGACTAATTTGAGAGATTCAGGAAAACTCTGGTTAGAATTACGGAGTTCTGGGCATTCTAAAAGGAGTTTCCTGTTTCTCTACAGGCGTTATGACAATCCTGTCTATCTTAGGTTTTGACATATGAAAACAGCGCGTGATGTAATTGCTGCCGATTTAGACTACATGCGGGGCAATTTACAGGAAGAACTGAGTGTAATGGCTGGGAAAAAACTCCTGATCGTAGGAGGAGGTGGGTTTCTAGGCTATTATCTAGTTCAGATGATTTTGTACTGGAATGACACGGTGGATGCCGATCAACAGATTCAGCTCACCGTATTTGATAATTACATTCGCGGTGTTCCTGATTGGTTGGTGAGCCTCAAGGATAATCCTACGCTTACCCTTACCAAGCACGATATTACCCATCCTCTGCCGTCTGACATAGAGGACTTTCAGTTCATCATCCATGCCGCATCGATCGCTTCTCCCACCTATTATCGCAAGTATCCCATTGAAACTATGGATGCGAATGTAAACGGGCTGCGATCGCTCTTAGAATATTGCCTAAGACAAAAGGAAAAGGGCATTCCCGTTGAAGGGTTCCTGTTCTACTCCACCAGCGAAATTTACGGTGATCCAACCCCCGAAAATATTCCCACCCCGGAAACCTATCGCGGTAACGTCTCCTGCACAGGGCCCAGGGCCTGCTACGACGAATCCAAGCGCTATGGGGAAACGCTTTGCGTTAACTTTGCTCAGCAGCATGGGCTACCGATCAAAACTGCTCGTCCCTTCAATAACTATGGGCCGGGTCTAAAAATCACCGACAAGCGCGTGCTTCCAGATTTTGCCCGGGATGTTTTATCCGGGCGAGATATCATCATGCTATCGGATGGATCGCCTACCCGTACCTTTTGCTATATCGCCGATGCCATTGTGGGATACTACAAAATCCTGATTAAGGGACATCCTGGGGAAGCCTACAACATTGGGGTAGAAGAGCCGGAAATTTCCATGGCTAACCTAGCCGATCGCGTAGTGGAACTGGCCAAGGAACTCTTTGGTTATACCGGGAAGGTGGTTCGCCAAGAAAGTGACGATAAAGCCTATTTGGTGGATAACCCCAACCGTCGCTGTCCCATTATCACCAAAGCTCGCACCGATTTGGGCTACACCCCTGGCATTATGATTGATGATGGACTACGGCGATCGCTCGTTTGGTATCAAGACAACCGCGAAGCAGAGGAGGCATAAATGAAAGTTTCTGTTGCGGGTACAGGCTATGTCGGTTTGGTGTCGGGAGTTTGCCTGGCAGAAAAAGGACATGAGATCATCTGTATTGACATTGACCCGGTCAAAGTCGATAAGATTAACCAGGGAATCCCTCCCATCTATGAAGATGGCCTAGAAGATCTGCTCAAGAAAAACATTGGTCAGTCCCTGTCGGCTACGACCAACCTGCGCCAAGCGGTTCTAGATACAGATATTTCGCTGATTGCGGTTGGCACACCGTTTGATGGCAATGAGATTGATCTCAAATACATCAAGACAGTGGCGCGGCAAATTGGTGAAGTCATCAAGGACAAGACCACGTATCACACCGTTGTGGTGAAAAGTACCGTGGTTCCAGGCACCACCGACGAGGTCGTGCTGCCAATTCTAGAAGAAGCATCGGGTAAAAAAGCTGGTGTGGATTTTGGGGTGGGCATGAATCCTGAATTCCTCAAGGAAGGGGAAGCGATCGAAGACTTCATGTATCCCGATCGCATTGTCTACGGTGGTGTCAACGATAAGAGTATCCAGGTTTTACAGGAGCTCTATGCGGTGTTTGAAGGTGTGGATCAACTGGCGACCAACTGCCGCACCGCCGAGATGATTAAGTACACGGCTAATTCCCTGTTGGCTACGATGATTTCCTTCTCGAACGAGATTGCCAATCTTTGCACCTCCACCGGCGGCATTGATGTCACGGAAGTCACCCGTGGCGTTCACCTAGATAAGCGTCTCACCCCCATTCTCGAAGACGGCACCCGCATTGTCCCGTCGTTCACTACCTATATTGAAGCGGGTTGCGGCTTTGGGGGAAGCTGTTTCCCTAAGGACGTCAAGGCCTTGATTGCCTACGGCAAAAAACAGGGCAACTCCATGCAAATCCTAGACTCCGTGATTGCGGTTAATGAGAAACAGCCAGCTCGGCTGATCACCTTACTGCAAAAACATTATCCTGATCTAAAAGGCGTCAAGGTTGCGGTGTTGGGCTATGCTTTCAAGCCAGGAACCGATGACATTCGCGAATCACCGGCTCTGCCAGTGACTCAAACCCTTTTAGATGCAGGGGCTGTGGTGCAGGGATACGATCCCATCGCCCAGCATGAAGCACAAAAAGTGTTTGGGGAAGGGACGGTGACCTTTTGCCCTGATGTCGATACGGCGATCGCTGGAGCCCAGGCCATTATCATCATTACCCGTTGGGCAGAGTTCAAAGCCCTACCGGAGATGATTGCTTCCCTGGATCCTCAGCCGGTGGTGATCGACGGACGACGCATGTTAGACAAGCATAGTGTTGCCATCTACGAAGGCATTGGCCTCTAGCTCTCTCCTAGACCTTTAGGGAGACTTAGAGCACGAGGGATCACGAGACTGGCTCGTGATCCCGGCACTGATCAGAGCACAAGTTCCTTTTGCCGATGGGAGAGCCTTGTTCTGGGATGACCGGGGATCGCCCATACCGATCCCCGGCTATCCCAGCATCTTCCTCTATCCCGG
Organism: Leptolyngbya sp. CCY15150; assembly: GCF_016888135.1. NCBI lineage: Bacteria > Bacillati > Cyanobacteriota > Cyanophyceae > Leptolyngbyales > Leptolyngbyaceae > Leptolyngbya > Leptolyngbya sp. CCY15150. The sequence continues at coordinate 51,903 of NZ_JACSWB010000113.1, read as the reverse complement.
ATCAAAAATCAGCCCAAGGAGACAAATTCGTCTGGTCATGACGCCGATCTCCACCGATTTCGATGTAGAATCGACAAGGCGTTAACGATGGTTCAGTCATGGGCGAGCGACCGATTAAGAAATCAGAGCGGGCAGAACGTAGCAGCGCAGAGCCGGCCAATACTCCTCAATCCCAAGACGAGCGTCGTTCGGATCGGGGCGGACAAGGAAAATCATCAGGTAACCGAAAAGGGCGGGGCGATCGCCAAGAAAAAACTCCTGCAGTGCCCCAAGCTCTCATGCGTGGGCCCAAGCCCAAGCCCGCACCTGAACCGCCAAAATTAGAAGAATCCACGCCAGAAACGGATGAATCTGAAGGCAGCGCAACGGATGAAAGCCCTGAGGATCAGTAAACTCCGGTAGGGCAGATTTCAGGGGAGCTCTCCACGCTCCCTATCCATGTGAAAGCCCGCCAAGGCGGGCTTTGTTGTGAGGTAGCCTCATGCATCAAGACAGGCCCCTGAGGGCTAGGTGATCTGGAGGCTGAGCCTATTGAGTGAATATGCGGACTGAACTGCCCTAGGGTTTAGGGAACTTAGTCGGTGGAAACTCGGTCGCAATTTTATAGGCTAATAGACTACTTTAACGTAGAGGCATCGTATCAACGTAGGGATTAGATCTGCAGTTACGGACGTAGAGTGCTCAATCATTCTAGAGATGCACTTATCAGACTAGCGATCGCTCCTACCTCTTTGCGTACCCCATGGGATAACGATCCCAGCGGCCAAGTATCCTTCCTGTTGACAGCATACGTTAGGATGACCGGGCTGCGTCTACCAACGCCAAGATGACAGATCACTCAGATCCAACAAGGTTAAATCATGGCAAGTAAACCATTACTCATCCTGACATCCATTCTATCCGGGCTCTCGATCACCAGCCTACTGATCACCCTAGGGCTACCGCAACAAGCGATCGCCCAAGTGGTCAGCAGTGCTTCGCAGATCAGCCAAACCACCTTTGAGCCTCCTCCTGGCCAAGATAGTCCAGATCAAACCGCAGGAGGCGGATCGCGGGGGGAACGTCAATGCCCGGCCGACCTGACTACAGCTAACTCCGATGCTAACCCAAGCGAGGCTTCCCAGCCTGTCGCCCTCAGGGTTGTCTCTGGAGAAGAAACCACCGAGCCCTATCCCACCATTGATATCCAAGTACCCAAAACCTCAGCAACCGCCGCCACCTTTAGCTTCCTCACCGGGGAAGGCCATGTCGTTTACGAAGCAGCCATTCCCATTGAACAAGCTCCAGGTATCGTCTCAGTCGCTCTACCTGAGCATCAACCAGGCTTAGATGTTGGGGAGCGATATTACTGGATGTTTGCTCTCGTCTGCGATCCAGATAATCGCTTACTAGACGTTGCTATTGGTGGTACCGTCCATCGGGTGGACTCCCACGCCTCCCAGCCATCTTGGCAGTAACGCTTCATTGCCCACCCAGCATTCATGGGACAGGTCTAAGATGTCATGGGCTTGGGACGACTGCGCCCTCTAAAGCGATCGCCAGCGATCGCTTTAGTAACCAGCCTCAGCGTCTATCAAGCGGTTCCCTCGCCTGGAAGACTTGGGATACAGCATGGTGTTTGATAAATGAGTTCTATAACGTTATGGCTCCAGAAGCCTCTGGCACTGGGGCGATGACCGATATCGTCTGGGCTGCGCCTGGTTCATCCTGAGCCTAACAGCACTGAAACCGCCAGCCAACGTGCAGCTATTCTACGGCTTAGCAACGTCGCCCACCCAAGAAGACAGGATGATTCAAGCCGATCAGAACGGTCGTATCGTGGGTATTGCTGAATGAAGGCAGGACATCGGAATGTGTGCAAGATGCTCACCCTACCTAGATGGTGCATGAATTGTTGGGCATGGGCGTCTCGCCCACGGTTCGCTAGCGCCCATCATCTTATAATTCAGCAATGCCCTATCGTGATCCCATCATTGAACTCACGTTGACGGAAGTATGCCACACTGGTTAAGAACCCAACGGCACGATGTTGGAGAGCATCGGTCTCGCGAGAGCTGCTACACTCATGCAATCTATGTGGAATGCTATCAAACGTCAGTGTTGGAAATGGAGAGGGGTTGGGATAACGGCTCCTCTTGTCACTGGTGTCGTCTTGAGTGTCCGCCTCACTGGGGCTCTTCAGTTTTTAGAGTGGATGTCCCTCGATCAATTTACCCGCCTGCGTCCCATCGAAGCCGCTGAGTCGAGAGTTGTCGTTGTTTCCATTGAAGAGTCTGACATTGAAAACTTGGAGCAGTGGCCAATTTCAGACAGCACCCTCGCTAGGCTGATTGAAGAAATCCGTCAACAGGAACCCCGGGTCATTGGGCTTGATTTATATCGCAATTTACCCATTGAGCCCGGACATGATCGTCTGGTTCAGGTCTTTCAAACTACACCCAACCTGATTGGCATTGAAAAAGCCGTGGGGGATGCCTACGGAGCCACGATCGCCCCTCCACCTATCTTAGGTGACCTAGGGCAAGTCAGCGCTAGCGATATTGTGATTGATCGGGATGGCATGGTACGCCGCATTCTTCTATCCATTCGCGATCCCCAAGGGCAAACCATTCTAAGCTTGGCTGCTCGTCTATCCTTAGCCTATCTAGAACAAGAAGGCGTTACGCTAACCAGTATTCAAAGCGATCGCCAACATTTAGGTCTAGGTAAGGCTGAATTTTTACCTCTACACCCCAATAGTGGCGGGTATGTACAAGCTGATGCGGGAGGTTACCAAATTCTCTCCAGCTATCGGCATTGGGCAAATCCCATTGAGAGCATCCCCTTAACCCAGGTACTCGAAGGGCGCGTCCCCGAGGGCTTTTTTTATGACCGCGTCGTGCTGATTGGTACCAGCGCCGCTAGCTTAGGCGATCGCTTTCAAACCCCCTTTTCAGATCGCTACACTGAATTGCCGGGGATGCCGGGTGTGGTCGTTCATGCAGACTTTGTCAGTCAGGTCTTAAGTGCGGCCCTAGATGGACGCCCCCTGCTGCGCCCTTTTGCAGAACCAGTCGAATGGTTATGGATTCTGGGAGGAGCCATCATCGGAGCTATGTACGGGTGGACCATGCGATCGCCCCTCAGCACCGCTAGTAGTGCTATTTTAACCAGCACCATTTTAGGAATAACGGCCTACTTACTTTTCCTGCAAGGATGGTGGGTGCCGATTATTCCCACTATCCTGGCCCTGATGGGAGCAGCCTTACTCAATAAAGGCTATGTTCTTTGGACTAACCTCCTTCTATCCAACCAAGAATTAGAAAAATACTCCCAAACCTTAGAGCAAAAAGTAGCGCAGCGTACCCTAGAGCTACAGGACAAAAATCAACAGCTTGAGCAGGAAATTCACGATCGCCAACAGGCAGAGGCGGAACTTAACCTACTCTTCGCGGCCATGACCGACACGATTATTGTCTTTGATGAAGAAGGACATTACCTCAAATATCGCCAACCTAACCCAAGACTATCCTATAAGCTTGGCATTCAGCGCATTGGCCGCACCGTTCATGATATCTTACCTCAGCACGTTGCAGATCTTAGCTTAGATGCGATTAAGCGTACCTTGTATCGATATCGTATTGGGGGATATTTTCGCAGCGATCGCCCTGCTGTCTATCATCATCAGCCAGATATCACCGTGGAATATTGCCTGCCCATCCAAGATACTCAAATTTGGTTTTCTGCCAATATCTCACCCCTTTCAGACCACACTGTACTATGGGTGGCGCGAGATATCACCCATCGTAAAGAAGCAGAACTGGCACTTAAAGCAGCGAAAGAGTTAGCAGAGGCAGCCAATCAAGCCAAAAGTCAGTTTCTATCAACCATGAGCCATGAACTGCGTACTCCGCTGAATGCTATTTTGGGGTTTACTCAGCTTCTTGGACGCGATAGCAATCTTTCGCTAGCCCAGCAAGATTCCGTTCAAATTATTAGCCGCAGTGGTGAGCATTTACTAGACTTGATCAATGATGTGTTGACGATGTCTAAAATTGAGGCAGGGCGGATGATCCTTAAACCAGTTCGCTTTAGCCTGCATGGGCTTTTGGAAACATTACGCCATATGTTTTCTCTCCAGTCTCAACCTAAGGATGTAGCTCTTATCTTTAACTATGATTCAGAGTTGCCAGAATATGTCATTGCAGATGAAAGCAAGCTTCGCCAGGTGCTCATTAACTTACTGAGTAATGCCATTAAGTTCACGACCCAGGGGCAAATTATGCTATCTGCTCAAGCAGAGCAGATCCTTTCACCCTCTGGCAACGGTCAATCACCAAGTCATCCTACGCCTTGTATTCTCCACTTTAGTGTTGAAGATACTGGCCCTGGCATTTCAGCAGAGGAACTGAGCCACCTCTTTAAGCCCTTTGAGCAAACAGAAAGTGGGCGGCGATCGCAACAAGGTACAGGACTAGGCCTGGCCATCAGTCGCCAATTTGTCCATTTGATGGGAGGAGACATTAGCGTCAGTAGCCAGGTCGATCACGGCTCCATATTCCGTTTCAGCATTCAGGCAGAGATTGCCGAAGTTGCTGATCATGTACAAGAGTCCTTTAGAACAGTTGTCGGCTTAGTCCCAAATCAGCCTCAGTATCGTATTCTAGTAGCAGATAACACCCCTGATCAGCAGCATTTATTAAGCCGTTTACTAGAATCTATCGGTTTTAGAGTGCGGGTTGTGGAAGACTATGATGCGCTAGCGGAACAGTGGCAAACATGGCAACCCGATCTTCTCCTTTTAAACGACTCTCTCACGGGGCAATCTGCTGCTTCCACAATCCAGTCTCTACAATCAATCGAGAACAACAACAACCCTAAGCGATCGCCTACAGGAACCAAAATTATTGTCCTCACTTCTAATGCTTTTAGGAAAGAACCTATCAGTCCAGATTCCTACCCCTGGGACGATATGATTCTCAAACCGTTTCAAGACTCCGTTCTCTTTGGCAAAATTGCAGACCAGTTACCGGTTCAATATGTTTATACTGATCATAGCCCCCCTCCTGCACCGCCCCTCTCATCACAATCTAGTCAACGTTCACCTTTTCAATCCGAGGATCTCATGACCTTGCCAGCTACCTGGGTCATCCAGCTTCATCAAGCTGCTACCCAAGTGGACGGGGATCAAATCCATCAATGTGTGCAGCAGATTGATGATAGTCATCCTGAACTTGCACAAGCTATTCTCCACTTGGTGCATCACTTTCGATTTGACCAGATCATAGAAATCACCCATGCCTACCTAGAGCGAGCGGAGTCTACATAGAAGGTTGCTGAAAGGCTAGGATAGACTGAAGTGATTTACGCTAGCAAGCATTAACTTTGACTTTGAATTAACTACATTCATACTATCCTGTTATGACAGTGTTGGACTACTCCAAAGGGAATATCTTGCTGATCGATGACACCCCAGACAATCTCAGATTGCTGACGTCGGTGCTGTCTGAACAAGGATATAAGGTACGTAGTGTTATTAATGGAGAAATGGGTCTTATGGGAGCAACGGCTGCTCCACCGGATCTCATTTTATTAGACATTAATATGCCAGATATGGACGGCTACGAGGTTTGTCAACGCCTTAAAATGATGGAAGAGACAGCCGACATACCAGTTATTTTTGTTAGCGCTGTTGATGAAACCTTAGACAAAGTCAAGGCTTTTGGCGTGGGCGGTGTAGACTACATTACAAAACCATTTCAGGTTAAAGAAGTCCTCGCCCGGGTTGAAAATCATCTCAATCTCCGTAATCTTCAACAACGATTGCGATCGCTCAATGACGAACTAGAAGAGCGGGTACGTCAACGCACGGCTGAGCTGGAAGGCCTCAATCAAACCCTACAGGCAGAAATTACTGAGCGCAAACAAATTGAAGCTAGGCTTCAGCACTTAGCCTGGCATGATCCGCTCACTAATTTGCCCAATCGATCGCTTCTTATGCGACGCCTCCAGCAGGTTTTAGAACCAGACGCAGACGGTAACAGCACTCTTTTTGCGCTCATGTTTCTGGACTGCGATCGCTTTAAGACCGTTAACGACTCCCTGGGGCACTTAGTTGGCGATCAACTGCTGGTGGCGATCGCTCAACGGATCCAGGCTCAACTGACTCCTCAACAAACCCTTATGCGTTTGGGGGGGGATGAATTTACCATTCTTGTTAAACCTGTCCACCAAACGGGTGAGGCAACCCAACTGGCTGAACAGCTACAGCACTCCATGATGGTGCCGTTCAAAATCCATGGGCGGGAGATTTTCATGTCCATTAGTATCGGCATCGTCTTCAGTGCTCCCCATTATCACCATCCTCAAGACGTCCTCCGCGATGCAGATACAGCTATGTACCAAGCTAAGGCAGAGGGCAAGGCATGTTATCGTATTTTTACTCAATCTATGCATGCCCATGTTGTACAGCGCCTTCACCTAGAAACAGACTTGAGACGAGCTATTGAGCATCAAGAATTCTCCGTCCAATATCAGCCGATTGTGGCCTTTAGCGATCGCCGCATTGTGAGTTTTGAGGCTTTAATTCGCTGGCAGCATCCAGAACAGGGTTTCATCTCACCTGCAGACTTCATTCCCATAGCTGAAGAAACAGGACTCATTATTCCTTTGGGTGAGTGGATTCTGCGCCAAGCTTGTCAGCAGTTTCAAGCTTGGAAGGAACGACTCCAGCAGCAGGCGACCCACAGCAGTGATCTAGTCGATCAGGCTTTTCCCAGCGTTAGCGTTAATCTTTCTGTGCGGCAGTTTACCCAACCTAATCTCATGGAACGCATCGATTGCATCTTAGCTGAGACTGGTTTGGATAGCCAACTACTGAAGCTAGAAATCACCGAAAGCGCCATTATGGAATATTCTACGTCGGCTATGGAAATTCTGCAGCAACTTAAAGCACGCCAAATTCAACTTAGCATTGATGATTTTGGTACGGGTTACTCGTCGCTTAGCTATCTTCATCGTTTTCCAGTTGATATTCTTAAGATTGATCGCTCATTTGTCAATCGTATCGGAAAACAAGGTGAAAATCTGGAAATCATTCGAGCGATCGTTGCTCTTGCTAAGAGCCTTAATATATCAATCGTAGCAGAGGGTGTTGAAACTGACTATCATCAAACTTATCTTCATTCCCTAGGGTGTGAGTTTGGTCAAGGTTATTTGTTTCATAAACCTCTCTCAGTTCCACAGATTGAAAAACTAATGTTTCATGATTAGGCACTTGGCTATCACGAAATCTCAAGTGACTATACAATTGATGATACGTGATAGATGCTCGCTAGGGCATCTTCGAGGTGTTGCAGCATCGTTGATAGGGGCGTCATCGATATGCCCTTCAGAGATCCTCTAGCTTGTGTTAATCAGGATGCGGCTCAGAATTTATCTCTGGGATAAATTGATGAACAGCGGCGATAAGATTCTCAGACGTGCCAATATCAAGATAGGTACCATCAGCGAATACTTCTGCCTCCACTTGTAGTCCAGCATGAATAGCGGCTTGAACGACATCACCGATAGGGATTTCCGTCTGCGATGGAATGGTTGACATCAGTTGAGGTACCTGATCCCCAATCCACTCTTGCTGGCGCGCTTGAATAAAGTTGTGTAAAAAATGGGTAAAAGTTGGTTGCCAAACGGCGATCGCCCACATGTGCCGCAGAGTTGTGTGGGGCGATTTTTCGATAATTTGAGAGACACGCCCACTGGCATCCCAATCGACGACACCGACTTTCTCGGGTTGATCGGTGGGAAATACCCCTAGCACTATGTCAGCATCACTATGGTTCAAATGATTCAGCAGCGCTTGATAGGCATGATCTGGATGAAATAAAATATCGGGAAAGCCAGTGGCTACGATCGCATCTTGAATAAATGGATAGGCTTGATTGAGGCTAAACGGCACACCAAAGGGTACATGAACGGTGAGATAGGCCAGGTGCATCTGCAGTTGGGCTCCATCTCCCAAATAGGCAGGAATATCCCACTTGCCAGGACGCAGAATCAGGATAGCTTCTGTAATTCCCGCTAGCCGCATTTTTTCCAACAGGTACTGACAGACCACCTTGGGGCGTAGTCCGGGGCGATCGCCCACGGTTTGAAAGCCAATGGGGAACAGTTCCTTACTCATCGGTAAAGGTGAGATGCGGGTACCTTGTCCCGCTGCGGGTACTAAACCAATCACGCGTTTTGTCATGCGTCCCCCAATTGACCCCGATATAGACAATGCAGTTGCTGCACATCCGCTTGACCTTCAAACTGCTGGGGCGCAGCGATCGCCCATAGTTCGCTGAACGTTACCGTTGCCAAGGGAAGGGTGAGAGAGGCAGCGATCGCCGCCGCATCGACACCGGTTTTATACAGTAGGCTAATGTGGGGCTGATTGCAATCGGTGAGGGAGGCGGGAACGGTCTGCTGCAGGCTGGTCACTAGGTAGGTGAGGGCTGGAGTCGTTTGTAGGGGAATAAACAGAGTTTTTGAAAAGCGATCGCTGGTTTGTAGGGGTTCAGTCTTGAGGCTCAGGGGTGGGATGGTCTTGACCAGTGGATCTAGGTGGGCGGGAAAGTCAGCGATCGCCCAAGGTACGGCACCACTGCCTAGAGTAACATGGGGGGTAAAGGGTGTGCTCTGGAAGCGATTGCTGAGCTGCTCAATGAGGATGGCTAGGGGGATACGGTGCTCCTCTTTGGGCATCAGCCAAAATGATAGGTTGACCATGGTAAGAGTAGTTTTTTCTGATTATCCATCAACTTTTGCGCCTCGGTAGCGCAATTTCTGTCGATCTAGCTCATAGTTTTGCGCAAACTGAGGAATATCGCCTTCGTGCCCTAGAATAACTAGGGCATCCCCGGCTGCCAGCATTAGCCCTGCTTCCGGCTGCAGGACGAGCTCTCCATTGGCCCGGCGCAGCGCCACAATGATGAACGTTCCTTTGCCCCGGATCTCGACCTCCTTGATCGTCCTGCGAATCATAGCAGATCCCTCTGGCACCGCTAGTTCTGCCATTTGTACATGGATTTGGGTGAGCAGATCGTTAATATAGCTACGCTCGTCTTTCTCGGTGAGGAAATCGGTGGTGGTCGGGCGAGTAATTAAATGCGACATACGTAACGCGCTAATGGTCGCGGGTAAAACTACATGATCAGCACCAGCTAGCCGCAGTTTCTTCTCCGTGGAGGGCACTTCGCCCCGGGCAAGAATCACTAAATTTTGATTTAATTCACGAGCCGTTAAGGTAATAAAGACATTGAGGGCGTCATCGGATAAAACTGTAGCTAAAACCTTAGCTCGATTGATACCCACAGCATTGAGAACATCTTCATCCGTAGCATTGCCACTGTAAGCGAGATACTTTAATGCTTCTGCCTGTTCAATTTGCTGGGGGGCAGAGTCGATGACCACAAAGGGATGCTGAGCATCATCTAGGTGTCGTGCTAAGACTTGGCCAATGCGTCCAAAACCACAGATGATCACATGATCCTTCAGGCTATCAATACTTTTTTGCTTACGGCGATCATCCAGTGCTCGGTTAATTTCTCCTTCTGTCACCATCTGTAAAAAGCCTCCTACAATGTATACGGCAGACGATGTACCCGCGATAATCACAATCATGGTAAATATCTTTTGGGTGGGAGTGTCGAGAGGTCTCACTTCTCCGTATCCTACTCCAAAAATGGTGATGACCACCATGTAGATAGCTTCTAGTAATGACCAACCAAAGAGGGTGTAGCCAAAGATAGCTACAATGAGAGTAATGCTAAAGAAAACGGCTCCGGTAAGAATACGCTGAAACGAGCCTTGCATGGGGGTTACGTCCTGAACAGTGGTTGATGAAAAATACCTGAAAAGTGGATACGATTAAATCCGGTCAAACATCTGTTCTATTTATGTCAGACTTTAGAGTACTCAGAAAACCTGTTCCGTCTACAGTTCACTTAGTCGAGCTTGATAATCCATAGCGTCAATTCAAGGATTAGGCATACTTCGATACCTGTGCGATCGCCTTCTTGCTGATCAACAACAAGCAACATCAACCTTAGATAGTCCTAGTGTTTTATCTATGAAAGGCCTCCAAGAGTGATCATAATTATTCGTCTAAACAGGCGATCGCTGCCACAGGCCCTCCACCCGGCGGCCCTTGATGTTCACTGCCGCCAGATACGTAAATCATGGGATCCTGGACAACAGAGGCGATCGCTGCCCCAACAACAGCGCGGGCCATGCGCGTGTGGCTGATATCAGAGTCATCCAGCATAGTATGGCGGCGACCCAGAATCTGTCCCGTGGGAGAAGCTTCGGCTTTTGCGAGAATTTGAACCATGCGATCGCTCCCTTGACCTGTTTGAGCCATGGCTTGGCGAACCGCCTCCACATCGAGCGCATGATCCATAACGCTGTGGCCGATGACGTAGGCGCTGGTGCAGGGAGCATTGCCCAACACCATAATTTCGCAGTTCTGTAATTCCACTCCGGCGGAGGTTGAGGCTACCCCAGAATATAGATCAAAGTTATGGGCAATATCGGGCTCCTGGAGATCGTTGAGGGACAATTCACCGAGGGCGATCGCCACCCCCAATGCCGATGCGCCCCGGGACAGGGCCATGGATTGATAGCTGCTAATCTGCACCACCTCTGCCTGACTAGACCGTTGGCTGGCGGTCATCAACGGACATTTGATTTGGACAAAGTGAATCTGCTCTGCAGCGGCACCGGCGTCTGCGATCGCCTCCTGAACCGCCGCGGCCACGGTGGTTACCATGGTCATGGTACCAATCTCCCGGGGCAAAAAGGGACGGGTCCTGGCGGTACCTAATACAAGGCCAAGACGGGGCGATCGCTGGGGATCATCCGGTTGGCGGGTGAAGACCGTTAGATGGGGGCTGATCACCCCTTCTGTACCGCCAGACATGACAAAGACGATCTCCTGAATCGCCTCAGGAGATAGATATTTGGCTAGATAAACCTTGAGAGACTGAGTGGCAAAGCCGCGCGTGAAATCATTCACACAGCCATTACCCTCGGTTTTGCCAAGAACGCCCACAATCTGCTGGGGAGCGATCGCTCCCGATTGAATCAGGTGATGAAGCCCCGACACATCATCTGGCCCAGCCTGGGGAATTTTGAAGACATCAACCCGCATGAGCACCTCCGACTGTTAACGCTTCTAGCCATGGGGTTAGACCAGACTGTACCTGATCGGCCGTTGCTGTCCAGCCGATAATGCCCCCCTGGGCCCGGATCATCTCCAGGGTCGATTGCTTAAACGCAGGAAAATAGCTCTCCGTGCAATCCTCCACCATCAGACAGGTATAGCCGCGATCATTCGCTTCACGCATGGTGGTTTGTACGCATACCTCGGTGGTCACCCCGGTGAACAGCAGGTGGGTAATACCAGCTTGCTGTAGGTAGGTTTGCAGGGGTGTGTTGTAGAAAGCACCTTTCCCAGGCTTAGTAATCACCTGTTCGTTGGGCTGCGGAGCCAGTTCCGGGATAATTTGATTACCGGGTTCACCGTAGACCAAGATGCGTCCCATGGGGCCTTGATCACCAATTTTCAGCGTACCGTTACCGCGATCGCGCTTGGAGGGAGGACAGTCGGACAAATCGGGCTGATGGCATTCTTGGGTATGAATGACCGGCAGATGGTGGGCGCGAAAGAAGTCGAGCAGGGTTTTGAGCTTGGGTACAATCGCCTGGAGCAGACTGACATCATTGCCTAGGGCATCCCCAAAGCCACCGGGCTCTAAGAAATCGCGCTGCATGTCAATAATCACCAGGGCTAGGGAGCGATCGCCCGGTAGGGGATAGGCATAGGGTTGGGCATCAAGATGAAACATAGGAAACTACCAGCAGAATGAAGCTATTGTAGATGGGGTCACGCCTTCTGTAACATCCCCTATGTCACCTATCGTTGGCTTTTGGGGCGATCGCCTCCGTAGATTCCGCAGTCGCTAGCCAGCCCGGCTGAACCATTGGCTCAAAGCTCACTATAATAACGATGTAACAGCATTCAACAGTGTTCTCCCCATGGGTTTATTTTCTGCGATCGGGTTGCTTCTTGGACTGCTTGTCTTGGGCATTATTCTCTATCTGGTGACGGCTCGCCGCTATCAGTCCGCCGATTCGGTGGCGAATGCCTACGACCAGTGGACAGAAGACGGCATCCTGGAATTTTACTGGGGAGAGCATATCCACTTAGGTCACTACGGATCACCACCCCGCCGCAAGGACTTCCTCACCGCCAAGATCGACTTTGTCCATGAGATGGTGCGTTGGGGGCGGTTGGATCAATTACCTCGCGGCACCACGCTTCTCGATGTGGGGTGCGGGATTGGTGGCAGCAGTCGAATTTTAGCGCGGGACTATGGTTTTGACGTCACCGGGGTCACCATCAGCCCCCAGCAGGTCAACCGTGCTCGTCAACTCACCCCCGACGGCATCACCGCCCAATTTAAGGTCGATGACGCCATGGCGCTGTCGTTTCCTGATGCTAGCTTTGACGTGGTTTGGTCGGTAGAAGCCGGGCCCCACATGCCAGATAAGGCAGTCTTTGCCAGAGAATTACTGCGGGTGCTGAAGCCCGGCGGAGTTCTGGTGGTGGCTGATTGGAACCAGCGGGACGATCGCCGTAAACCGCTTAATGTTTGGGAAAAGCCAGTCATGCGCCAACTGCTCGACCAATGGTCTCATCCAGAATTTGCCAGCATTGAAGGATTCTCAGAGCAGTTGATGGCAACGGGGTTGGTAGAGGGCACGGTGGATACAGCAGACTGGTCGAAACAAACCCTACCCTCCTGGCTAGATTCTATTTGGCAAGGTATCATTCGTCCTGCCGGGCTCGTCAAATTTGGCCCTGCTGGCTTCGTAAAGTCTATCCGCGAGGTGCCCACCCTTTTACTGATGCGATTAGCCTTTGGTACAGGACTTTGTCGATTTGGTATGTTTCGAGCCGTACGACGACAGGTATCCAGTCCAAATCTAGGCAACAGTGTCAGCAAAACTGCTTCGGTTTAGTCTAGCCATGCATCATGCAATCTCAATGGCAGAGAAGATTCTAGGGTGATCATACGTAAGCGGACTCAATGAAATGAAGCGAGGCTACTGGGTTTCAACGACGCTCAATCCCCTTCTCCTTAGGGTTTGAGCATTGAGTAACATCGAAAGGCTTGCTAGGCGTTGCGTCCTTCCACTTAAACGTCAATTGTTCACTTGGTTCACGTTGGTGTGGGAGTGTACTAGTTCCACCCCCACACGCTTCGTTATATAAACCTTTATTGGCCTTCTTTTGTACAAACCATAAGTCATTACGTTCTAAGCCCTTCGCCCTATGGGCAAAGCGTTTGGGGTAAAAGTGACTTGGTTCAGGTCATCAAAGATTGGGCATACCATAAACTTCAGCTATCTCGTGATAGTGCATTGATATCAAATCCGGTTGGACATTCTAGGCATTCAAGACTTTGGCCATACCTAGATGTCTTTAGCCTGCTTAAAGAGAGCAGCTCAGTAGGGGATTAAATGCAGGATATTCTAGCCATGAACGTTCAACCGACGTTGATATGGCCTGCTGTTCAAGCTTTTTTTCGAGGGAGACTTCCTTGAGAGAGATTGCGGAATCTCTATGCTATATGGATGAATCATTCAAAAAGAGATGGTGCTACAGCCTTAAGTTGTGCTTTAGCTGTCTCTATTTCTAATATCCGGAGTGAGGTATCAAGCTAGTGTGAAGTTTTCGTTAGCGTTGTTTGTAGATGATCAATTTAGCCGTTACTTGGCGGGAATTACTGGGAACCTTAAGGTAGCTGTTCAACGTCAACTTAGAGGTGTTTATAGACTAACTGCATAACAACGACATTTAACTGATTAGAGTGCCCTCGGTACGAGAGCTATGACGATATAAATCAGGTCAATCTACTAGTTGTCATGATCATCTTAATGGTCGAAAACGATAGATAGGCATAAGCCAGGCTTAATGATGCTCAATAGATACAAGGAATAGACGTTAGCGCTATTCAACCTACTTGTTGTTGAACTCCATGGGCAGAGTAGGCTACACCTGACGATCCAGAGATATATGTCTCTGAGACTCTCTGTGAATCCAGTTCACGAAGAAATAAGATCGTCGTCGTGACAAATAGGAGAATTGCTGTCACATTATTCATGCCTTGCTAACAGCTCTGCTGTCAGATTCTAGGCACTATTGCTAATCTTATCTCCATTAGTGCTATGGGGCTAAGGTAATTTTGGGTTGGCATCTATCCGGCTATCTTGGCAGGCTGCTGTTCATCTACCTCAAGAAAGTTTCCTTCTTTGACAACTATGGTTCAACCTATCACTCATCCTTTGTGTATGCTGCTGCAAACCATAGCAGAGCGTCCTCCCACTGCGATCGCTTTAGTTTGCGGCGATCGCCAACTGACCTACCATGACCTAGATCAGCGTTCTAACCAGCTAGCCCACTATCTCCACCACGCCCATCTTGAGCCCAATGCCCTCGTTGGCATCTATCTCGATCGCTCCATCGAGATGGTGGTGGCTATGCTCGGTATCCTCAAAGCTGGGTTGACCTATGTTCCCCTAGATCCTCACTATCCAAGCGATCGCATTCACTTCATCGCCCAAGAGACGCAGCTATCGATTGTGTTAACTCACACCGATCTACGCGATCGCTTTCCCCATGTACCTGCCACTCAGTTGATCTGCCTAGACACCGATTGGAATGCGATCGCCCAAGAGAGTCGGGAGCCCCTAACGCTTGAGCTAAATGCCGATTACTTGGCGTATGTCATGTATACCTCTGGCTCTACGGGCAAACCTAAAGGCGTGAAGATGCCCCGGGCCAACATTGTGCGATATATCACCGCACTGCATCAACTTGTTCCAGTGCAGACCCAGGATATCTATTTACACGTTGCCTCGTTCTCTTTTTCATCGTCAGTGCGGCAACTGTTTCTGCCCCTTATGGCAGGTGCCACAGTTGTCATTGCCACCCGTGATCAAACTAAAAATCCGATCCACCTCCTGCACCTGATGCGACAGCAGCGCGTCACTATTTTTGATGGCGTTCCATCCATCTGGCGCTATGCACTGCAAATCATCAACGAATCGGCTGAACTGCGACTGGAAGCGTCTGAACTCAACCTGCGCTTCTTGATCCTCTCAGGAGAGCTAACGCCCTGTATCCTACTGCATAATCTCCGCCAGTTTTTCGGCGATCGCGTTCAGTTTGCTAACGTGTATGGGCAAACAGAAACCATTGGCAATACTGCCTACCTAGTACCGTCTAGTTTTGATCAGCACCAGGGCTATGTACCGGTTGGCTATCCATACCCCCATAACCAAGCCTATATTTTGGATGAGCATCTCCATCCCGTCTCTGATGGCGAGGTGGGCGAACTCCATATGGCAGGTGGATGTTTAGCCCACGGGTACATGAACCGTGAGGATCTCACAGCAGAGAAATTTATTGACCAACCATGGGCCCATGGGCCATCTCGTCTCTTTAAAACTGGAGACCTAGCTCGTTGCTCCCCTGATGGCTGCATAGAACTTTTGGGGCGCACGGACTTTCAGGTCAAAATTCGGGGGATGCGCGTTGAATTAGACGAAATTGCCGCTACCCTAGAGCAGCATCCTACGGTCAAAGCAGCGGCGATCGCTGCCCATGACTCTCCCACGGGTGACACAGTAGTGGTGGGATATGTTGTCCCCCAACCTTCCCATCAATCGACCAGCCGCTGGCATCAAGACCTGCGAACATTTGTAGGCGAGCATCTGCCAGACTATATGGTACCGGCCCTGTTCGTAGACTTGGATGCTCTACCCCAAACCCCATCCGGTAAGCTCGATCGTCGAGGCCTGATCAAACCATCGAGCCTAGAGGCGCAGTCCTCAGCAGATGTTCAAGCTGACACGCCCATTCAGGCTATTTTTTGTAAAGCCTTTCATCTCCAGCGCCTAGATTTAGAAGATACCTTCATTTCCTTGGGAGGGCACTCCCTCCTCTACGTCCAATTTTCCATCGAGCTAGAACGCCATCTGGGTTACGTTCCCTCCGACTGGGAGAGCATGACCATTGCCGAACTTGATCAACAACCCCAGAAGCGTAGCGCATTTCCTATCATTGAAACCAATATCTTGCTGCGGGCTTTAGCCATCTGCGGTGTGGTAGCAAATCATGCTCGCTTGGTTCCATTACCCTATGTTCAGGGAGGAGCGTTGCTGCTGTTGTTTATTGCTGGTCTTAACTTTGCTCGGTTTCAGAGCCATAACTTATTCCAGGGCAACCAGAAGCAGATTCTGACTTCGCTACTCAGCAGCCTGATTATTCCATACCTTATCTTAGAGGCTTTCTTCCAAGTCTATACCCAAGATTTCAGCATTGGTTCCCTCTTGATGGTTAGCAACTTCATGGGGCCGGAGGTGATGACGATGTTTTTGCAGGTATGGTTTATTCAAGTATTTGTGCAGTGTGTAGTAATTTTAGTGCTGCTGTTTAGTATCCGTAAGCTACGGGAGACCGCTGATGCTAGTCCCTGGGGATTTTCCCTATCCCTTGTGGGAATCACTGGGGTTATGGCTTGTGTGGGCCCCCATGTCTGGGATACGGCTGACTTGTACCATCGAGTTCCCCATATGATGCTATGGCTATTTCTTTTGGGCTGGACAGCTTATTTCACCAAGACTAAGATACAGCGTATGGCCGTTACCAGCATCTATGTCTTGTCTGTTTTGACCCTAAGAGATTTGATTCCATCAGAGATCATTTGGTTGTTGATGGGTGGGACATTGATCATCTGGAAAAAGCATGTGGTCATACCAAAGCTATTGATTTTGCCTATGCAAATGATTGGTGCCGCATCATACTACATTTATCTAACCCATGTAGGCTTCTTCAGCCTAGCGAATAAGGTAGGGCTAGAATCTCCAATCATTCACCTCGGTGTCGGTGTCTTGGGTGGTATTGCCTTTTGGTCAGGTGTTCAACTGCTGCAAACCTGGGGCAGTCGAGGCATCAGTCATGTCCAGTCTTCTACGCCCTAGGAGAATCCTGATGGATCGAGAGAGGATCCTGATGGATCGAGAGCAGCGATCGCCCCTCTATTAGCAGGTTATGAGCACTGTCTAGCTGTGTTCAATAGATCATGTACCTCGTTAACCGAAGTTGATCTGACGTGGGCGGCGATCGCGATACCGCTGAACGCAGACGATGAAAGCCTACACCATCCCAGCTCCAAACACCCCCAGAGGTCAAAAAACTCTGGGGGTGCTGGGTTATGCTGTGATGGCAAACTACTCGATGTAGAACCCGTAGCTATGCCAATTCATGCCAACCATGAGTTAGGAAGAGCGCAACCGTTTGGGCGCACTGCTAGCATCGCGATGGGTTTTGGGTGCTGGCGCTGGACTGGCGCGGCGCGGTGAGTGTTTAGGACTGCTGGCGCTCGACTTTGGCTTGGATGACGATGAGCGATGACCACCCCGTCCACCACCGGAACCATTGCGTTTTGCTTGAATGGGCTCCGGCGGAATGGATAGGTCTGGCTCATAGCCAGGAATGCTGTCCCGAGGAATTTCTCGCTTGAGTAAGCGTTCGATATCCTTCAGCAAACCATGTTCGTCAACGCAAACGAGGGATACGGCCTCGCCCTCATAGCCTGCCCGGCCGGTGCGGCCAATGCGATGCACGTAGTCTTCCGGCACGTTGGGCAGCTCAAAGTTGACGACATGGGGAAGTTGATCAATATCTAGACCCCGCGCTGCAATGTCTGTGGCCACCAGCACCCGCACGGCACCTCGCTTAAAGTCGGCCAGGGCTCGCGTTCTGGCTGCCTGACTCTTGTTGCCGTGAATGGCCGCACTACGCAAACCATCTCGCTCCAGATGTTGGGCTAACCGATTGGCTCCATGCTTGGTGCGAGTAAATACCAGCACCTGCTGCCAGTTGCGTGACCCAATCATGTAGGATAGCAACTCGCTCTTGCGTTGGCGATCGACGAGGTGAACAACTTGGCTGACGCTGTCGGCGGGAGCGTTGCGTCGCGCTACTTCTACCAAGGCAGGATTGTCGAGGAGGGTATCGGCTAGCTTCTTGATGTCCTTAGAAAAGGTTGCGGAAAACATGAGGGTTTGCCGTTTGGCGGGCACGAGGGCCAAAATCTTGCGGATATCGTGGATGAATCCCATATCCAACATGCGATCGGCTTCATCGAGCACCAAAATCTCGATTTGGGATAGATCAACGGTGCGCTGTCCCACGTGATCGAGGAGACGCCCCGGTGTGGCAATTAGGACGTCCACACCCTTGCGCAACTTATCGATTTGGGGGTTGATTTTAACGCCGCCAAACACGATCGCTGACCGCAACGGTAAGTATTTGCCGTAGGTCTGGACACTTTCGCCGACTTGGGCTGCCAGTTCACGGGTGGGGGTGAGGACTAAAACGCGTACACCCCGCTGTCCGCGACCTTGGACGATCAGACGTTGCAATAATGGCAAGGTGAAGCCAGCCGTTTTACCTGTGCCTGTTTGGGCACTGGCCATAACGTCTCGACCTTGGAGAATCAAGGGAATGGCCTGCTGTTGGATGGGGGTCGGTTCGGTATACCCTTGATCGGCAACGGCACGCAGAAGTTCGGTCGAAAGACCGAGGTCTTGAAAAGACATAGATTAAGAATTGCTCCTAGCTTGCCCCTACTTCATACCATCGGTATGAAACCAGTCTAAGAGCAATGAATAGTGGATTTGACGTGGCATAAACCTAACGTGTTTACTCTGATCAAACCAAGCGCAGACTAGATTACGCTATCTAAGACTTCATCCTAGCAAACTTAGGGAGAGCTGACGACGCTAGTCTTGGGTTTCTGAGCAATTGCTATTCAACCGGTAGACTTGATAGATGTTCGTCTAGGTCGATACAAGCTGGCTCACCAACCAGTTAATCACCCCACCACGGTAGCGCTGGCAGATTTGGGCGATCGCTTCCTGAGGATAGCTACCTTCATAGAAGCTGATGATGTTGCCATAGACGGCATTGGGGGGAAACACGTTGGCTGGATTGAGGTCCATGGTTTGTAGGTCAAACACATTGACATCGGTACCGTGGCAATAGTCCACCATAATACTCAGCCCATACCCGCGCTGCTGGAGGGTTGTGAGGCATTGCATGGTGCCTTCGAGGAACTTGGGTGCCCAGCCCTTGGCTCCCGCTTGGCGATCGGTGCCGCCGCCATATTCAAACATGGTGACCTTGGGTAAGAGCGAGGCGGGGAGGTCAGCAAACTGCTGGATGACCACCGGTTCCCAGCCTTCAATATCCAGTTTTAGGCAAGTAATCTGCTGGGCGGCGATCGCCTCCATCAAGTCAGGTAGATCGATGGTGGGTACCTGCTGGCTCCGTGCTGATGAGCCAAACCAGTCTGGTGCCAGAGAGTTAAAGTTCTGATTGCCTAGGCGGGCAAACTGACCGCCATAGAAGGTCTGCGTGCCTGTTTGATTGGATAAACAGGTTTCTAGCAACTGAATATGGTGGCGCTGACAGATCTGCCGCAGTTTGGGGATGGGTAAGGGTTCAATGGCAATGGTGGAAAACCCGAGCTGGGCAAACATTTGGCAGTAGAAGGCGAAGGTGCCAACCCCGACATCTAAACAAAGCCCCTGACGCTGGGGATCAAGGGTCGGCAGGATCTGCTTCAGCAAAGCGGTACAGCAAGCTTCAACGCGCATGATGGGGTAGGGTAGGGTGGGTATTGATAAACAGGGCATTGAAATAGATCACATGACCATCCCGAGCCTGAATCTGGTCTAGGTTACCGCAGTAGCTGTAGCCCAAACCGCTCAGCAGCTCAAAAATGGTCTGAAACGTCGCTTGCCCATCATAAAGCGCATCTAAGGAAATCTCGACGATGCAGGCCTTGGCCTGGGCAAAGGTTTGCAGACCGCCTCGAATCACCCGATCTTCATAGCCTTGCACATCCAGCTTGATCAGAACGTCGGGCTGGGGAAACTGGGGTAATTGGGCGATCGCTCCATCCAAGGTGGTTTGGGTCACGGAGATGGGCTGCTGCCGACTCATGATTGGATAGACCTCCTCACCCAGGGCGGTGGTGGGCAGCAGGGAGGATGAGGCACTGAAATACAAATGGTGCTGAAGGGCCAACACCTGCTCTGTTTCCCCCAAAGCCACATCAAACACCTGCACCGTTCCCCGCTGGGTCTTGGCCCAGGCGTTTAAAACCTTGAGGGCATCGGGCAAGGGTTCAAAGGCATAGATCTGAGCATCAGGAAAGAGCGATCGCATCCGTTTGGAGAACTGTCCCTCATTGGCTCCAATATCCAAGATGGAATGAATGGGTAGACTAGAAAGCCCGAGCAGACGGCGATCCCAGTCTTTTACCAGGAATTTAGAGAGCCAGTGGATGGAGCGATTGATTAGGGCGTAGCCTCGCTTGCTGGGCGATAGTTGGTTTAAATAATGCATAACTCATGACATCAGGGCAGGCGTGAATCCTCATCTAAACCAGGCCTTGAACAGCGAAGAGTCTGGTTGACTGAGGGGATGGGTCAGTGTCCGAGCGATCGCGCTATCTCATGAACCTTGGCTGTGGGCCGACATCCTGCTGATCCCCTTCATATCCAATCCGGTTGAAGAGCTACAGCTCAGGATGGCGGGCAATGCAGCGTGAAGCAGATGTGACTCAGTCTCCTTTCGATTGTCCCTACGGGATCTTAAGTGTTCCTACGGGATCTTAGAAGATTGGGCGATCGCTACAGTGGGTGTGGCCCAGCATGTCGCTAAAGGGCCTCAAACGTTGCCGTGAAGCCCTCCAGCGCCAGACATTCTTCCATAAAATCTTCCGCATCACTCACCGATTCCACCTGAAATTCCATAATCCGGCGTTCATCGTCTTTCATCTTCTTCGATGCCAAGGGCGTCTCGGAATATTGGGCAGCGATCGCCTTAAAGGCCACCGCATGGTCACGCCAGCTATCAGCAGAACATTGAATAATGACTCGCCACATACATCGCCCTTTGATGACTACAGTTGAGACCTGCTGCCCTAGGGTGGAAACAGGCCTTGCTCCATTGTGCCAGCAATTCTCACGTTACAAAACCTGGGATCGCATTCCCTGTGGGAGGGGGCGATGGCGCTGGGCTGATTGGACGGCCAGACCCTAGCTTAACTGGGTTCGAAATCGATTGATGCTGACGCCCAGAAACAGCACCGCAAAAACACCGAGGGCTAGGATATGAATCCACAGAGCTTCAATACCTACATCTTTGAGAATCAGACTGCGGGCAATCTGTACATAGTGGCGTAGGGGATCCAAAAAAGATAGGGCACGAAAAAAGGGTGGCATACTTTCGATGGGGGCGATCGCTCCGGAGAGCTGAATCAGCGGCACGTTGAAGAAAAATGAGATCAACACAACTTGCTGTTGATTATTGGCTAAGGTTGCTAATAGGATCCCAATGCCAATACAAACTAGGACGTACAGGGCGGATAGGGCTAGAAATAGACCGTAGTTGCCTCGAAAAGGAAGACCAAAAATTCCCCGACCAATGGCGGAGGCCAGTAAGACATCGCCCATCAGCAAGACAAAGAGGGGAGCGATTTTGGCGGTCAGGATTTCCCAACCGGCAGCCGGGGTCATCAGGAGTTGCTCTAGGGTGCCCACATCTTTTTCTCGGATGACCGTGGTTGAAGATACCAAGGATCCGGTGAGGGTCAGGACTACGCCAATTACCCCTGGCACAAAAAACCAACTGCTTAATAATCCAGGGTTATAGAGAAAAATCACCTCTGTCTCGACGGGCAATCGCTGTCCGGCATGTAAGGTTTGGGTATGGCGCTGGATAATTTGCTTCATATAGCCTTGGGCAATGCCAGCGGTATTGGCATCAACCCCATCAATCAACACCTGCACATGGGCCGGTTGGTGACGGGCTAGGGATTGGCTAAAGTCTGGTGGAATCACCAATCCAGCCGTTACCTGTCCGGTGCGAACCTGGTTTTCCAAATCCCCTTGCCGCGACTCGTAGGTTTGCACCTGAAAGACCTGATTTTCCACGAGGGCAGACACCAAGGCTCGGCTATCTGCGCTGTGGCTATAGTCCATAACGCCTAGGCTAAGGTGGTTGACGGCTGGGTTTAGGGCTAAGCCAAAGATCAATAACTGTACGGTGGGGGGGAAGAGCAGCAGAAAAATAATTTGTTTATTGTGCAGAATTTGCTGGACTTCTTTGATGATCAAAGACCAGAGGCGATCGCTGAGGATATGGCGAAGGTAGTGCATAGAGGGTGTTTACATGAACCGTTAGCTTAGATAACGTTGTTAAAAATCTAGTCAGACAACTGCATTTGGCTTAGTGTACGGATGGCCCCAAAGAAAAAGAGGCCACCCATGAGGGCGATCGCTCCTGGGGCAATACCGATGCCTGACCAGCCCGTGCCGCGCACGAAAGCATCACGGGTAATCAGGATAAAATATCGTGCCGGAATCACGTTAGACAGTAAGGATAGGGGCATGGGTATATTTTCGATGCGGTAAATAAACCCAGAGAGCAGCAGGGCGGTGAGGAAACCTGCGATCGCTGTTCCCTGCACGGCTCCAGTCTGGTTGCCGGCCCGAGCCCCCACAAGCAGACCAAAGGCAACGGCAGCAGCCAGAAAGATACCTGTACCTACCAGCAGAGTGGTCGGATCGCCCCGCACGCGGATGCCGAAGAGGACTGCGGCGACAGAAAATGCTAGGATCGCTTCACCCACACCCACGATGAAATAAGCTAATTCTTTACCCAGTAACCATTCTGTAGCACTGAGGTCGGAGGCATAGATCTGCACAATGGTGCCCTCTTCTTTTTCCCTGACCATGGCGATCGCTGCCAGCATAGAGGGAAAGACCCAAAGGATGACACCAAAAATTCCAGGTACGATATAAAGGGCTTCATCACGACCTGGATTAAACCAGAGCCGTACGTCAGCAATGATCTGGATTTGGGGGCGATCGGGCAGGAGGTTACTGCTGCTGAGGAAAAACTGGGTGGCAGCACGGATGCCATTTTGGATGACGCGGGCATTGTTAACATCGGTACCATCGACTAAGACCTGCACAGTGACTGGTGTTTGGGTGAGGATGGATTGGGAAAAGTCTGGAGGGATTACGAGGGTGGCCTTAGCGCGCCCCCAATCGATGGACAAAGTGGGATCTCCATTCATCAGCGGTGTGGGTACAAACTGGTTGGTTGCCACAATCCGCTCTACGTAGGTACGGCTCAGGAAACTATTGTCAAAATCCTGAATGCTAATGGGAATATTTTTGGATTCTAGGCGAATAGCATAGCCGTAAATCAACATGACCGCTAAGGGCAGCACCAGGGCCAGGGCCACCGTGATGCGATCGCGTTGGAACTGAACTAATTCCTTTAAACACTGGGAGATCACCCGTTTCATAGGCGTAGGTACAGCCACTATAGGATAGGACAACCAACCTGGTAAGGGCTAGGCGGCCCGCTGGACAATGCCAATGAAGGCATCTTCTAAGGAAAAGGGAATGGGGTTAGCAGCTTGGATGGGAATTTCGGACTCCTGAAGCCACTGCCGCACCCTAGGCAGATCGTCATCGAGATGATCGAGAACCAGATGGAGGCGATCGCCAAAAATAGCTACTCGCCAATGCTCTAAGTGCTGCTTGAGACAGTCGGCCGCAGCCTGCGTTCGGTCGGTCACCAATTCTACGAGTTGCCCTGGCTGCTCCGCCTTGATCTGGCTGGGAGACCCTTGAGCGACCACCCGTCCGGCAACCATAAAGCCCATAGCATGGCAGTTTTCAGCTTCTTCTAGATAATGGGTGGTGACTAAAATAGCAGTACCGCGCCGGGCGAAGTCGCGAATCTGTCGCCAAAACTGCCGTCGCGCTAAGGGATCGACACCGGAGGTTGGTTCATCGAGAAATAAGATATCGGGTTCGTGCATCACCGAGGCTCCAAAGGCAACCCGCTGTTTCCATCCGCCCGGTAGCTTCGCGGTCACGGTTTGCTCTTGCCCCTGCAAGCCACAGGTCTCTAGAACCCAGTTAATTTTCTGGCGCTGCAGCCGCTTGGGAACACCGTAGACGCCGCAGTAAAAGGTAAGATTTTGCAGAATCGTTAGGTCATCGTAGAGAGTAAATTTCTGGCTCATGTAGCCAATGCGCGATCGCACCTCAGGGCGACTCAGATTGGCGGTTTGTCCTGCTAGCTCAATCTCTCCACCACTGGCCGGCAGCAGCCCACAGAGCATTTTAATCGTGGTGGTTTTTCCGGCTCCATTGGCACCGAGGAGTCCATAGATTTCGCCATGGCGCACCGTAATATCCACATGGTCTACAGCGCAGAAGCTCCCAAAGGTTTTTTGCAGCGAGCGAGCGGCGATCGCCACCTTGCCCAAGGTTTGACCGGTTCGCGCTGTGGGAAAGCTTAAATAGGGTGGATCTAGACCCTGCTGCCGCAGGTGATTCACAAATACATTTTCGAGGGTGGGTGTCGTGTGCTGCATTCTATCGACGTGGATTTGCTGTTGGGCTAAATGCTGGCGCACCTGCTGGTCTGCCACCTTTGGATCCGTAACCAAAATATCTAAGCGATCGCCAAAGGTCTGAATATCCACCAACCCCGGAACGGTTGCAGTCTGAAGCACAGTCTCCGCTTGGGCAATATCCGCCGCCCACACCTCCAGGCGCTGAAGCCCCAACCCCTGGCGTAGGTTAGCTAAGGTACCCATTTGCTGAAGTTCGCCCCCGTAAATCAGGGCAATGCGGTGACAACGCTCCGCTTCATCCAGGTAGGGGGTAGCCACCACCACCGTGACCCCAGTGGAGGCGACGGTGGCCAGTAAATCCCAAAACTCCCGCCGCGATACGGGATCAACGCCCGTCGTCGGTTCATCTAATAACAGCACCGCTGGATTGGCTACCAGCGCACAGCAGAGGGCCAGCTTTTGCTTCATGCCGCCGGATAGGTTTTGGGCCAGGCGATCGCCAAAGGCATCCAAGCCCACCTGTTTGAGGAGAGGGGGGACGCGTTCGCTCCAGCGTGCGGCCGGCACCCGCCGCAGGCCAGCACTGTAGCGCAGGTTTTCCAGCACCGTTAGATCGGGATAGAGGGAAAATTTCTGGGTCACATAGCCGACGTTGAGCTGGGCTTGCCTGGGCGGTTTACCCAACAGACTGACCTGGCCGGCAGTAGCCTCCATCACCCCTGCCAGGATCTGAAAGGTGGTGGTTTTACCCGCTCCATCGGGGCCGATTAAGCCAAAAATTTCTCCTGGTTGCACGGTGAAATCTATCCCCCTCAAAGCTTTGAGGGAGCCGTAGGATTTATGCAATCCTTGGACAGCGATCGCTGATGTGCTCCCAAGGGGTGCTGACGAGGTTGGCGGCAAGGGGGCTGGCATCACTCCTCCTCAGACAGCACAATCTCACCATCCGCTGGCATTCCTGGCTTAGCAAAGCCGTCAGGATTGTCGATGCCTAGCCTCAGACCAAACACCTGGGTCACCCGGTCGTCACGGAAGTAAATATTTTCTGGCGTGAAGGACGCTTCGGTATCAATGGCGATCACCGTTGCTGCCAGCGGTTGATTGGGATCCGAGTCGAGAAATACTTGGGCGGCTTGCCCCACGCGCACATTGCCCACCTCACCCTGGGGAATGTAGCCTCGCAGATACACATCATCAAGGTTAATCACCGTTGCCACCGTTGCCACCGTTGCCCCGGCTCCAATCACCTCCCCCGGCTCCACCATGCGGTTGAGCACCACGCCATCAATGGGACTGACAATGGCTAAATTCGCCAACCGCGCCGCCACTTCCTGCTCCAGAGCGATCGCTCTCTCGACCTCTGCTTGGGCCGCCCTCTGTTGGGCCTGGGCTTGCTCAAGCTGGCGCTGCAGGCGGGTGATCTGGGCTGAACGAATGTCGGGGTTCAACTGGGTGGTTTGTACCTGAACCAGGCCACCTTGGGCCGCATTAACCTGTCGTTCAGCCGCAAGCAGGGTGGCCTGGCTGGCGGCCAGATTACTTTGGGCTGTTTCAAAGCGGGTTTGGGCAACGTCAAGATCCTGCTGCGGCACTGCCCCATCGGCCAAGAGTGACTGCAGGCGATCGCGCTCCACTTCCGCGAGGTGCAATTCCGATACAGCCCGCTGTACCTGGGCTTGGGCTTGGGCAAGCTGGGCCTCAGTGGTGGCTACCGTGGCCTCTGCCTGGCTGACCCGCCCCACCGTATCCCCTTCCGATTGCTGTAACGTCAAGGCTGCTTCAGCAAGTTGGCTTTGCACCACGGCGATCTGGCTCTCAGCTTGGATGGCCTGCTGCCTTGCCGCCAAGGTGGCAGCCTGAGCCGCTTGGTACGCCGCCTGCAGTTCTCCATCATCGAGGCGAGCAATCACCTGACCTGCCTGAACGCGATCGCCCTCCCGCACCGCCACAGACTCGACCCTGCCACCCGTTTTCGCCCCTAGATGGGTGTCATACCCTTCAATGCGACCACTCAGGGTTAGACCAGTCTCCTGGGTCTGAAACAGCCATGTCTTTGCCCCCCATGCGGCAGCAACTATCACAAGTAGCAGGGGAATAGCTAGCCGTAAGAGCGATCGCTTCGGTGGGTCAGTTTGAACCGTCTGCCCTGCTGGACTAGACGTTGGACTAGATGAAGGATTGGATGGAGCAACCTGAGTCATAACAAAGCCTATAGAGAAGACATGTACCAAGGTTGAACAGAATATTGGTCAGTCAACGTCATCATTGCTGAATGCTCAAACCCTGATGAGACGAGGGTTGAGCGCAGCCGAAACCCGGCAACGTAGATGCCTTTAAGTGAAGTATTGACGTTGAGCCTGCAAGGTATGTCTTTGATAATACTATACGGTATAGTATAGCTGTGAGATTCCACGATAAAGTTTGTGTTTCTTCATTCATCAACCCCCATGACGCCGTCCCCAGATTCCACCACCGGGTTAAAGCGAGCCCAAATTCTCCAGGGTGCCCTAGAAATTTTTCTGCACCAAGGCTATGAGGGCACTAGCATGGATCGGGTGGCGGCGGCGGCCGGAGTCTCCAAGATCACCATTTATAAGCATTTTGCCGATAAAGAAGGCCTGTTCACCGCGTTGATTGAGCAGGTCACCGCCCAACGTTTCAACCAAGTCTTCGGCACTATCTGCCTCGATGATTCCCCTGCTCAGGTCTTGCGGCAGATTGCCCAGAAATTTTTAGCTCTGCTGGCGGTAGATGATGAATATGTGGCCTTTTTGCGGCTGATCATTGGAGAATCAGGTCGTTTTCCGGCCTTAGCTCAGCTTTTCATTCAATCTCTACCCCAAAAGGTGTGGCGTAGTCTCACGCACTATTTTGACTCCCATCCTGATTTAGCGATCGCTCATTCAGACGCCGTGGCCCGAATTTTTACGGGCACATTACTCAGCTATGCCATGACCCAGAGAATTATGCATGGCCAGCATATTGCCCCCATGGATCCAGATCTGTTGATCGACTGCTTGATCGGTCTTATTCTGGCTCCACAGCCTATCCCCCCTGAAGACCTCTAAGGCCCATCCAGCAAGCCTCAGATGGCACAGCTTGCCCGATGAAACCTGAAGCAACCACCTTCCCGTCTAGCAACCTATGGTCTAGACTCAACATAGGACATCGTCATGAGTTAAATGTCTCCTTTACCAGACTATTCCCCACAGCAACTACGGCTTGGGCCCCTAGAGGCTGAAGTCATGGACATTATTTGGCACCACAATCCGGTGACCGTGCGGGATATTCACGATCAGATTTTGAGCGATCCCGATCGCGAGTTAGCCTACGCCTCGGTGACAACGGTGCTGAACCGCCTCGAAAAAAAGGGATGGATTACCCGGCAGCGCCAGGGCAAGCTCTACTATTGGCGATCGCGTCTGTCCCGTGCCGATGCCCAAGTTTTGCAGGCCCATCATCAGCTTCAGGCCTTTTTAGCGGTGAGTAATCCAGATATTGTGGCGGCATTTGTGGATAGCCTGGATGCCACTAGCCTCGAACAACTGGATGCGATCGCCCAGCGTTTACATAGCCTCCGGCAAACGCGGGAGTCGGATGCATGATGCACCTAGGACTAATCATCGTGTCTCTCACGGTTGCCTGTGGAATGCGGCTGTTTTGGTGCAGGGATGGATCTATGCTCCAAGATTGGCAACCGACCCTTCTTGGGTTTCTTGTGCCGGCTCTCTTGCCGATCATGACTGAAATTGCCATTGTTTGCATGGGCCCACGCGGGCATATGGTGATGTATTGGGAAGGATGGTTGTCCTACGGTCTGTCTGCTGGAATTTTAGTGATCGCCCTCGTCTGGATGCTGAAGTTAGCGATCGATGGGTACCGGGCTCTACAGTCTGTGCGCAACTGTGAGCGATCGCAGATAGGTCATTACACCTGCCGTATTTTAGAACTGGAGTTACCCTACAGTGCTCAAGTAGGCTTTTGGAATCCTGAATTAGTGGTCAGTCGAGGGCTGCTTCAGGCTCTTGATGAACCTCATTTACAGGCCGTGTTGGCCCACGAGGCTGGACATCGGCACTATCGAGATACGTTCTGGACTTTCTGGCTAGGTTGCTTACGACGGCTGACAGCTTGGCTGCCTGAGAGCGATCGCCTCTGGCACGATCTGCTGCTACTACGAGAAATCCGGGCTGACCGCTGGGCAACTCAGACTGTTGATCCCATTGTGTTGGCTGAAGCCCTGATCCAGGTTGCCCAAGCGCCGCAGTCGCTTTTCTCAACCGTCGCCGCCGAGTTTAGCCTTACCCTCATGGGCGATCGCATCACCACTCGCATTCAGGCCTTGCTGACGCCTGCCCCGCCCCAAACAGCGCACCATCCTGTTCAGTGGCTTTGGTTTTTGGTGGCGTTATTCCCGTTGCTGATCGTACCGTTTCATTATTGAGCCTTGAGCCCCGTCCTGTTGCCCCGCGTGGCAAACCCGCAGACGGTTATCCTCACTCCAAACATCAGCGCTGATTGGGTAGCCTGTAGATATAGCAATCGTCATCTTGATAAGGATATGCTGCATAGGGTTTCCCGCTGTCGCTATCTCCTGAATCAAGGAGCTGGAACCATTCTGGTTGATGGGGTGTGGGTTGATCCACAGCCGTTGTTCTAACGGGGATGGCTATTGCTAGGATATCTAGGACTCAAGACAATACACTATGCTATCATTAGCCACACTCGCCTTATTCCTGGTCAGCTTCATCGCGATTATCGTTCAATTTGCAGCGATGTAGACAAGTTTATCCATCCGCTGCGGTCTGGAATCAAGGGCGCTTCTTTGATTTCCATGTCCCTCCATAGCGATAGTCAGCGTGATCACCAAGGCCAACCCAGCAATCTGAACAAACGAACTGCCATGTCTGTGACTTGATCCACTGCACGCGATATAGGGTTGCTTGAACCTGTTGGCAGCGATCGCATTCTTTCTGGCGTTTGCGATGCTTCACTGAAAATGACCAAATAACTGATCATCTAACAACGAGATTCGCCACCAACATGGCGTTCCCGCTGCAATCGGATGCTTATGCTGATAGTCCAAAATGAGCGATCGCTCTGTTGTCGTCTGTAGAGGACTGAGGATACATGCCTTGTTGGACGATTGTCCATGCAGGCGATCGCCTAGCTCCTGATCCACCGAACTCACCAGAGTCAAAAATAAGGCATGGAGATGTTTACCGCTGAGATATCCCGGCTTAATGGGCGATCGCGGCTGTACATTAAGAATCAGGCTATGGGGCATGGGTCTATGGTTTAGATTTTGCTACGTTGGATGACATCACGCGAGATTCAATGGTAAAGATAGGAATATCGCGCAACTCTGAGTCTGTTAGATCATACTGTTCACAAACCAAACTGAGACGCATTCCAACGCTATGCACAGCATTCACGGAATGGGTTAAATTACCTTGAAAGTGCAGTAATGTATTCACCTTAGGCTTGATTTGACCTACCTGTTGCCGATGATTCCGCAAGATCAAATCCCCACCGTCTAGCTCAGGCGGTACTTGGACATAGAGCACCGTTACCCAAGCTGGCGGATCAATGGTTTTGCAGTATGACCGCAGGGAGCGATCGATGTGAGGATCGACCCGAGAACCTTGGCTGAGCAACAGAGGATTCAGGTAGAAAGCATTGCAGTCGGGCTTCAGGGCCTTGGCTAGGTAGGGCTGGAAAAATGGAAACTGCCGCTCTACCTCAGATATACCCTCGCATTTGAAGACAACCGAAAATCCCTTGGTTTTTACGAAGTCGCGGTTGAGGTTGTTGATGGAAAAATAGGGGCAAGCTTGAATCTTGCTGCCTAGATTGCTGAGATACTCAGCAGGGAACGCGTTCGGTGTCTTTTGGAAGTAGGGCATCGGGCAATGGCAATGATAACAACGTGGTCAACGAGGACGGTTGTATCATGCAATCCAAAACTCCTCGTCATCTGTGCATTTTAAACGAATTCCTGCAGAGGCGATCGCTAAAATGCCAGCTAGACTGGTAAAAAATAGATAATCTTTGGATGTCAAGCTATCGAAGACCTTGATCGGATAACAGTCTAACCCTTGCTTACGGAGACGGGCGATCGCCCAGGAATTTTGGGCAGATTTAGAAATCGCGACTCCGGGGATGAGCGTTTTTTCGATGACCAAGGGAGTTGGCCGAATCATGTCTCCTTGCATTCTGGTGATGTGGCAATTTTCAAATGCATAGAGTTTATTCAAATAGACATTCTTGAACTCGTCTAAATCCCCTGCCTATGAGTCGAAGACGGGGGTCGATGTGGTCAACGAATGGCACCCAGAGCGATCGGAGGTGCGGCGAGTGGTGCGCCAGGTAAGCAATACATTTTGGTTATGTCGAGAGCTCTTGCGCTATGGCGATGATTGTGAACTGATTGCTCCTCAGTCTGTACGCGATCGCTTTCGGGATAAAATTCTCACCTTAGCTCAGCGCTATCAAGACTAAGAAAAACGGGGGTTAGCCATAACCCCCGCGGCAGCCCAACTTGTTTGGCTACTACAGTTTTCTCGATGTTCTCTATGGAATCATGGAATGTGGCGTCCGAGCGATCGCAGCCGCCCAGATAAGCGATCGCTCTCTAAAACTGTGTTGCCTGAATGAATACTGATCTAGACAAGGTTATTTCTAACTGAGGACAGCCATCAAGGCATCAAGTCCTGCCTGGCCTACCTCCACATCTTGATCTCCTGTACCAGAGCCAACCCCGATCGCTCCCACCACTTGTCCATGAATTACAATCGGTAGACCGCCTTTGAGGTTTGTTAATTGCCCGCCCGTGGCAAAGGCAAGCTTTAGCTCCACATCCCCAGGGACACCCCCGGTAGGAACGCGGGACGAGGCCGCCGTGATGGCTTTTTGGGTGGCAGACAGTTGGCTGAGCACCTTGGCACCATCCATGCGCAGGAACGCTAGCAAATTACCGCCAGCATCAACGATGGCGATACATTGGGGAACGCCCATGGATTCAGCTTTAGCGATCGCCCCCTGTAAGATAACCTGCGCTGCTGCATGAGTTAATTCTTGAGTTGAACGTAGATACATGGCATAGCCTCGTAGATAAAAATATTATTCTGAGATGGTGTCAACCCTAGGCATCACAGGTCAAAGTCATCCATGGGTGTTGAATGGAACGGCTAGACCGTGCCGTCCTCGCGTACAATTGCCGCAATCAGGTTACTGCCTGGAGCCCCCTGATGTTCGTTACCCGCAGATGCCAAGATCATGGGATCCCCCACCACCGACGCTACCACTGCATTCGCCACGGCCTTGGCGACAATTCCGGCATAGCCTGCCAGAAAATCGCTGTGCATCGTATGGCGGCGATCACGCACGGCCGATACTGCGTCAGCTCCGCAGTTCACAAACATCTGCACAATCCGCTGCTGATGCTCCGGCGTGAGCAGTGTCGTGACCTCTAAGCCAGCGCTAGATAAGGATGCATAGATGCCCTGGCTGTCAAGCTGATCCACCATGACTCCGTGCCCAACTCGATAGGGACTGATAGAGCGATCGCTATTCCCCATCACTAAAACCCGACAGGCTGATTGTTCACCCCCAGCCGAAACCGATCCCTTTTGGGTAAATAAGGAGCGATCGCGATTGACCACGTCATCACTAAGCTGATCGATGGTCAGTTCCTTCAACGCTAAGGCAATTCCCAAAGCACTGGCTCCCTTGGAGAAGGAACTGGCCTGCCCTAGATTACTGCTCACCACTGCCATGCCCCGCTGCGCCGCGTCTTGTAAGCGACCTGGGGTCATCGCTGGACATTTAACTTCCACACAGTGAACATCCGCTAAATCAGTGATGCCCGCTTGGGCGATCGCCTCCTCCACGGCAGCAGCGACGAGCTTGATTTGCGTCAGCGTGCCATAGTCTTCCGGCAGCAAGACACGGGTATTGGCCACACCCACCGTGAGCCGTTTGCCGCTGGGTGGACTGCTAGGAGCAGCAACGGTACGCCGGGTAAAAACCGTATAGTGAGGACTCATCAGCCCACCACAGAGACCGATCATCATCATGGGAATCCGATCAAATACTGCCTGGGGGGTAAGATGTAAATACTCCGAGAGCAGCAGTTGCATACAGAGGGCGCTGTAGCCTCGGGCATAGCCGGTGCCCTCTGTTTGGGCAATGATGGCTACGATATCGTCAGCAGCGATCGCCTTTGTTTCCAGTAACTGCTGTAAGCCACTGACATCGTCTGGGGCAGCCATGGGTAGACGATAGACACCGGTTTCAGTCCAAGTTGATTCCATGCAAAACTCCTGAGGGGATGGGAAAAGAGATCGGTTACTGGGGGGCAAGCACTATGCGAGCTGAGTCTAGGGTTGAGTTAATGTGGCTGAGCAACAGGTGGGTGGCCTGATCTACGTCCTGAGCGCGGTAGGCAGCAAGAATAGCCCGGTGTTCGGCATCGGCGGAGGCACGCTGGCCAGGATGCTGGGTAAACGATAGATTGATATAGAGGGTGGCAATATCAGACAGGCGTTGGAGAATATTATGTAAATGAGAGGTGGGGATGGGGCCGTAGAGCAGCCAGTGGAAGTCGCGATTCAGCACAATCCATTCGGCTTGGTCAGGTTCGGCGTCCATCTGATCCAGCAATGCTTCAGCGGCCTGCAGTTGGGCATGGGTCACCTGCCCCATACTTTTACGTACGGAGAGGGGGATGAGAGCAGCACGAATATCAAAAATTTCTTCCAGTTCCACCAGGGTAGGGGTATGAACCACGGCTCCGCGAAAGGCATCTAGGTCAATCAAGCCCTCACTGCTCAGTTGCCGCAGAGCTTCACGGATGGGGGTGACGCTCATATGCAAAGATGCCGCTAGGTCAGCCTGAACCAGACGAGTGCCGGGGGGTAGATGCCCTGCCAGAATCAATCGTCGCAGGTGCTGGGTGACATTTGCCTGGCTGGTGCGAGGACTGGGCGCAAGGTTAGGAATCGTATGTTTGGTGGCCATGGGATTCTCATAGTACAAGCGATCGCTCCTCAACCGGCGGCAACTGGCTATCTAAGGTCATCAGAAACTCCACAAAAGAGAGGTTTCGCCATCCATAGGACAACGGGATGCTGCAATTGAGTTGGTGTTATATATTATATATCATATATGATCTAAGCTTGACTAGGGTAGCTGAAGGCGATCGCCCCATGCTTGTCTATAAAGAATTGAAACGTTTGATCCATCTCTAGTGATTACCCATTGTTGCCTTGGGCACACTAAGCCCAGTAAGACATCGCAGAGTATGGCCATCTCTGCATCCATCACCCCTATGTCCACTGCGTTATATCCCCCACTCTACAGTTGCAGACTACGGGTATCAGGTTGGCTCACGGTCTTATGAATCACCATCCCCCGGATGATTGCTCACTTGCTTGAGGCGATCCATTGAATAGAAACTTGAGCTCCTTGCAGTGCATTCACCTCAACGATTTAGAAAAAAGAACGCTTCTGTTTTTTACGTTCAATCGTTTCCATTCCTTTTAGGAGAATTTAGGAGAATTAATGATGACTACCCAACTCCTCCGTCCAGAACTCGGCGACTTTAGCAGTATCGTATGCTTCAAGGCTGTTATTGTAGGCGTCGAAGAAGCCCTAGGAGAAAAAGCAGCAGCGATCGCGTTTTTAGCAGCCGGTCGCCTACGGGGTAAAAAATTAGCTAAAGACTTAAATCTTAGCAATGCCAACCTACCACTCGATCAAGTTGCCGTCTTGTTGAACAAAGCCTTAGGAAAAGATGGCACTCGCCTATGCCTTGTAGACAGCATCCTTGAAGTTGATGAAACGTATCAAGTTTTTTGTCGAGAAACGGTCTGTTCCGCCGGAGAGCCCCAAGGCTCTAACCGTAATTTGTCTTTTACTCTCGGTGCAGTGCAAGGTGCTCTAGAAGAAATCACTCAAAAACGGTTGCGGGGCAAGCAAATTGCCTCGGTCTTACGGGGCAGTGACCATGATGTCATTGAGTTTGGAGTTTTATAGCTATGGTCATCAAGATTGTTTAACATGTTCTCTTTTCCACGCTATTTATCCTATTCTTTACCTAGGAGAGTTGTTTACCTAAGAGAAGACATCAAGCTAGAATCAAACAGCTTCCGATCTTAGCAACAGGACTACATGAAAGAGATCCTGTGAGTACGTTTACCGATCTAGGCAACACCTTAATCCTGATACGTCACAAAGCGTAGTCTGATGCATCCCTTCATGAGGAACCTACTAGACGTCATTATCCTAGCAGCCCTCACCCCAAGCTTTCTCGTCACCGGAGAAGGGCTAAGATTCGTTGACGTTTCAAGGTTAAACAAGGCTAGCGTGGGAGAGATCCTATAGCTCTTGTATCGGATTTAATATCAGTCCATCTGATCAAGACCTTAATGCTAAAACCTTCGAGATTTAAAGGTTTTGAGGCGTTGCTGAATACAAGTATGAATGGCTCAATCCGCCCTCACCCTAGCCCTAGGGAGAGGGGACAGGAGTTCTAGCTCCCTTCTCCCTGGGGAGAAGGGTTGGGGATGAGGGCAAATCATATAGCAATTCAGCAATGTCGGTTTTGACATTCAACTATGACCAAAGTCTTTCACTTTCTTTCCCTTTAGGAGATTTTACAATGAGTACCAACCTGCTTCGTCCAGAACTTGGTGATTTTAGTAGCATCGTATGTTTCAAAGCTGTTGTAGTAGGCGTCGAAGAGGCCCTAGGAGAAAAAGCAGCAGCGATCGCTCTCTTAGCTGCTGGTCGCCTACGAGGTAAGAATTTAGCTAAGGAGTTACAGCTTAGCGCTTCTAATGCACCGTTGGATCAGCTAGCAGCTTTGTTAAATAAGGCTCTAGGAAAAGATGGCACCCGCCTATGCCTCGTAGACAACATCCTTGAAGTTGATGGAACCTATCAAGTTTTTTGTCGGGAAACGGTCTGTTCTGCTGGGGAACCCCAGGGTTCTAACCGTAATTTGTCCTTTACTCTCGGTGCAGTACAAGGAGCTTTAGAAGAAATTACCCAAAAACGGCTGCGGGGCAAGCAAATTGCCTCGGTTTTACGGGGCAGTGACCATGATGTCATTGAGTTTGGGGTGCTGTAACCATTCTGGGTGACGCTATCAAATCTGGTTATGCCATTGATTCAAGGCTGCGGCAGTCCTGGATACCAATAGTCCCTTATCGAGGGAGGCGAAGCGGGGGATTGAATGCGGGCTGTTACAGTCATGACCATTCAGCCGGATTTGATAGGAAGAGGCTAATAGTTCTCACCCTACCGGTGTTGCTGGATAGCAGTGTGATTCCACAAATGTTGCATGGAGTTCAGATCTCCTGGCTATAGGTTCATACCGTGATTCAGCAACGCCCATGGGCAACGGAGAGGACAGCTAAAGCTTTCAAGCTTCCCTGATGCCAACTCGCTAGATCGGGATATATTCTCGTCAACATTCTGCACTAGCATGAGCGATCGCTAAATTGTAGGTCAAGGTGTGCCTTCGGTTACTGCAGAGTTGGGGCTATCCATAGAGGATGTTGGAACCTTAGACGGTTTTGAGGGTTTTGGGTTGAGCATGCCGTTTCGACCTTTGACCCACAAGATACTCCATCTATAACTTAGGAAAACATCAGGGAGAAGAATCTGTGTTCAACCTACGCACGGCAATGTTTGCCTTCATCCTGCTGGCACTATTGCTGCTGGCAGGACGTTTTGTAAAACAACGAAGTCGATGGTGTCAGCGTCTCTATCTTCCCTCCTCCATCATGGCTGGAGTGCTGGGTCTACTGCTGGGGCCGGGAGTTTTGGGGGCGATCGCTACCTCCATTGGGGGTGAGGATACGCTCTTGGCTGGCGGTTTATTT
This sequence comes from Leptolyngbya sp. CCY15150, assembly GCF_016888135.1. Classification (NCBI taxonomy): domain Bacteria; kingdom Bacillati; phylum Cyanobacteriota; class Cyanophyceae; order Leptolyngbyales; family Leptolyngbyaceae; genus Leptolyngbya; species Leptolyngbya sp. CCY15150. The sequence goes on along the minus strand of NZ_JACSWB010000113.1, from coordinate 15,467 downwards.
TCCCCGGATATTAGTGCCGTCTGGTCTCAGATGCCGGGGGTCTTTATCAACGTGGTGTTTGCGGCGCTGTTTTTGGGTGAATCAATCCCAGCTCCCCGCGATATTTGGCGTAAGGCCGCGCCCCAAGTTGTTTTTGGCCAAACCTTGGCCTGGGGGCAGTATGTGGTGGGTCTCTTGGTGACCATTGTGATTTTGATTCCCCTGTTTGACATTAACCCCATGGCGGCGGCCTTGATTGAAATTGGTTTTGAAGGAGGGCATGGCACGGCGGGCGGCATGATCGAAACCTTGTCGGATCTTGGCTTTGCCGATGGGGGGGACTTGGCTCTAGGTCTGGCAACCGTGGGGATTGTGTCTGGTATTGTCTGCGGCACGGCCTTGGCCGACTGGGGACGGCGCAAGGGCCATGTGTCGATGCTCAACCGGGATGTGACGGAGCCGGCCGAAATTCCTGACCTGAATGTGTTGGCTGAAACGCCTGAAATTCGCCAGCAGCGGGCTAGATTATTGCACAACCTGCTGATCGATCCTCTGTCGATTAATGCGGCGATTGTGGGGGCGGCGATCGCGGTGGGTTGGCTGATGCTAGAAGCGCTGAAGTGGATTGAGTCGGTGACCTGGGGGCAGGCGGGTTTTGCCCTATTTCCCTTTGTGCCGCTGTTTCCCTTGGCTCTGATCGGTGGCATTGTGGTGCAGGTGATTCTCAACCGTCTGGGGTTGGGGTCTTTGATTATCCGTCCTATGGTACAAAATATTGCCGGGGTGGCGCTGGATGTGTTGATTGTGGCCGCGATCGCCTCCATTTCTCTGCAGGTTATCGGCGCAAATCTCGGTGTATTCCTGGTGCTGAGCGTGGTGGGGGTATCGTGGAATGTGCTGATCTTTCTCTGGTGGGCCCCTCGGGTTTTTCCCACCTACTGGTTTGAGAAGGGCATTGGCGACATGGGTCAATCTATGGGGGTTACGGCTACCGGCATTTTGCTGATTCGTATGGTGGATTCAGATAACCACACCGGCGCGTTTGAAGGGTTTGCCTACAAGCAACTGTTTTTTGAACCGATTGTCGGCGGCGGCTTATTTACAGCGGCGGCTCCGGCGTTGATCAATCGTCTGGGTGCAGGGCCCATGCTGGCCATTACTAGTGGGCTACTCCTGTTTTGGATCGTTGTTGGCTACAGCCTAATCCGCCAAGCCCGACGGCCGTCCATGGGGGAAACCTAGCGGTTTCTGATGACCGGGCGGCGAGATTGTGGAATGCTCAGGGATATGGGATAATCTTACATATCTTTCTTACCTAAGTAGAAAACCTTAGCCGCGATCGCCGCCCCCATCCAAGCATCCTTTCTAGTCACGAAGACGGCAATCGCAGGATCTTGCTCCCGATTCAGTAAGCTGTAACCGTTTGTCCATGACCGTTGCTCTACCCCTAGCGCTGTACGAACCAGAAGCGATCGCCCCCCATGAGGCACCGTGCGCCGCCTACTGGTATGAGGGACGCTGTCCGAGCACTGGGGACTGGCTGCGACTGCCGCGATCGCCCTTGGCAGAATCTGTAGCGCGGCGGGTAATGGATGAGTTGGCGGTAGATCCCATCTGTTCTCAGGAGGGCAAGATGTATGGGGTGCTGCTGGCTGCAACGGCAACGGCAGAGATCCAAGTGCTCAAGGCGTTTTCAGGAACCCTGCAGGGGCAGACTGATCGCCCAGGTTGGGTGCCGCCTCTGCCGGCTCGTCAGACCTTAAGGACGGCGGAGATTGAGACACTGCACCAGCTAGAGCAGATGAAACAGCAGCTTCAGGAGCTGCACAGCTTACCAATACGCCAGCAGTATGCAGAGGTGAAGCAGTTCTGTGATCAGCAACGGCAGCAGATGGGCGATCGCCATCGGCAACGGCAGCAGCACCGACAGCAGCAGCGCGTTGTTCTCCAGCAAACTCTCCTAGGAACAGAGCAGGCGATCGCCCTTGAGTCCTTAGATCAGCAAAGCCGTCAGGATGGAAGCGAGTTGCGCCACCTGAAACGCCAGCATCGCCAGCAACTGCAGCCGTTGGAAGAAGCGATCGCCCAAGCCGATGCCCAGATGCGTCAGATCAAGCAGGCCCGCAAGCAGCTATCTCGGAGCCTGCAGAGTCAGCTCCATGAGGCCTACCAACTGACAAACTTTGCTGGAGAATGGCGATCGCTGCCTGATCTAAACCCTCACCTGCCCAGCGGCACCGGCGACTGCTGTGCTCCCAAGCTGCTCTACTACGCCGCCACCCATCAGCTCACCCCCTTGGCCATGGCTGAATTTTGGTGGGGGCCATCCCAGGGCGATCGCGTGGCGGGTCGGTTTTACGAAGCCTGCGCTGACCGTTGCCAGCCGCTCATGGGCTTCATGCTGTCAGGGCTATCCCAGGCGATCGCCTCCCAGCCTTCCCTGCCCATCCTCTATGAAGACGACTGGCTAGTGGCTGTAGACAAACCAGCAGGATTACTTTCCGTACCAGGACGAACCAGCGATCGCCAGGATAGTGTCCTCAGCCGCCTTCGCTCTCGTCTACCCCACGTGACTGCCGTCCATCGCTTGGATCAAGATACCTCTGGGGTGCTGCTGCTGGCTAAAACTCCGGAGAGCGATCGCGCTCTGCGGCAGCAGTTTCAAGCTCGCCAAGTGCGAAAAACCTATGAAGCCATCGTCATCGGTCACGTTGCCACCGATCAAGGCCACATCGATCTGCCTTTGCAAGCAGACCCCGATCATGCCCCTCGCCAGCTCGTTCACCCTCAGGGAAAAACCAGCCATACCCACTATCGCGTCGTCGATCGCCAGGGCGATCGCACCCGCCTAGAATTTGCACCCATCACCGGTCGCACCCATCAACTGCGCGTTCATGCCGCCCAGGGGCTGGGTTGTCCTATCTGGGGCGATCGCCTCTATGGCGGGGGGGTGGCCGATCGCCTGCACCTCCACGCCCATCACCTCACCCTTTGCCATCCCCATCGCCAGACTTGGCTGACCCTCTCAGCGCCTCTGCCCTTTTGAGGCTCACCTAGCTGATCTCGATCAATCTTTATGGGCAGGCGATCGCTCTGCGAGTAGAATTGTAACAACACATTAAAATTTGACTTCAAACACTAAGAAACTTGGTGGTTATGTCAACGCTTAATGGGTTACCTCCATCTCACCTGCGTAACTCCATGCCATTGCTGCTCCTTGGACTCGTCAGCTTTCTTGCTTGGTTTGTCAGTATGTTGTCGGGGGGCGGCAGTCCCCTCATTTTGATTCCCTTGGTTAGCCTATGGTTTGGCGCGCAGGCCGTTGCGCCGGTGATCACCGTGGGAATGCTAGTGGGAAACGCCCAGCGCTCCATCTTTTTCTGGAATCGCATCGACTGGAAGCTAACGCTCTGGCATGTGCCGGGTACCTTAATTGGGGCTGTTCTGGGAGCCTATGCGTTCAAGGAAATTAACTTGGAATGGCTGCAAGCAATTATGGGCATTTTGCTGATTGTGATGGCGGTGACGGCGTTCATCAATCAATCGCAGCTTCGCATCACGATTCAAGCCTGGCAGTTCTTTCCCCTTTCACTGATCAATGCCTTTATCTCTAGCCTTGTAGGAAGTACGGGCCCGATCCTCAATCCGCTTTATCTTAGCTATGGATTGGAAAAAGAGGATCTCATTGCCACCAAATCGATCACCGTCACCCTCATGCACAGCCTGAAGCTGATTAGCTACCTGGCGCTCGGTATTCTCAGTTGGCAGTATGTGGGCTATGGATTGGTGGTGGGGCTGGCGGCCATTCCGGCAAACTGGCTAGGTAAGTATGTCCTCTATCATATGAGTCGTCAGCAGTTTCGCCACGCCATTCTGACATTTGTAGCTCTCAGTGGTGTATTGATGCTGTGGGAAAATCGCGGAGAACTGTTCTTGTTGATCACCTAGATTCAATCTAGGATGAGTCTCAACCAGGCTGACCACAGCTAAATGGGAAGACTTAACTGTTGGCAAGCATTTCAACGTTGCTCAAGGCTCCAATTCTTCATGAGAAGAGGGTTGAGCGACGTCGAAACCCGGCAACTTAGCTTCATTGAATGGGATCCACCTACTTGTGATCCTGGTTTTGATAGCATTCCTATGCTAAGCGTGGGAATGCTTTTGCGACTCTTCTCCTGCGGCTAGGTCTGGGTGCATGAGAAGAGTCGCAGGAGCGACCAAGACAGGTATCAACGCGGGAGCGCTGGCACTGTACCTTTGTTTAACCTGAGAATTACTGACTCAGCAACACCAGACTTGTCAGTCAACCAAGTCTCAACCAGACTGACCACCGTTAGGATCTTGGTTTTCAGCCATGCTATCCAGCCACTCGATCGTCTCATCACACCAAGCAATCCAGTCGGCTTCATAGTGGATGCCTCGCCGCAGCGTGCGATAGATAAACTGCATAGCAAGTGATGCAGATCCTAGATCCTGGAAATAGTCCTGCTCGGTTTGCTGATGGTGTTGAAGGCGAAGCTGGTGATACTGCCGTCGCCGCTCTACCTCAGCGCGAATCACCGTTCTATCCACCAAGTAGCCTGCCAAGACCTTCACCAACAGCTCTTCTCGTATCGCTGCTGGGTTCGAGGGTTGCACAAGCCAGTCTTTTAGAACGTTGAGCCCTAGTTCGGTGACACGATAGAGCTTTTTATTGGGGCGATCGCTTTGGATGACTCGCTCTCCTTCAATCCAACCCTGCTCTTCCATGCGGCTTAATTCCCGATAGATTTGCTGTTGGCTGGCTTGCCAATAGCAGGAAATGCGTTCATTGAAATCCTTAACAAGCTCATAGCCCGTGGTGGGATGGTGTACTAGGTTAGCCAGGATGGTATGGGAGAGGGACATAGACAGTACTTGACAGGTATATGACTCTAGAATACACTGACATGCATACTCAACAAATTTAGTATGCAACTATTTAGCTAGTCAACTTGTGTTTCAGAGGAACCATGACGGAAACTCAGACAAAAGCAGGACAGTTGGCCATCAGCCATCGGCGACGATGGCCGTCTAGGATAGCCATCGCTGGAGCCTTGTTGAGTGTAGGTGGGTGGGTGGGACTGCAAGTCCTACCCGCTTCGGAGGCATCTCGTCAGAGTTTGGCCTCTGAGGCGGATGATGAGATGATTCTGCCGGTTGCGACCTTGGTCATTGAGCCGGTGCAGGCCTATGATGTGGAGCGAGCCTATACCGGTGAGATTCAGGCGCGACGCAGTAGCGAGTTGGGGTTTGAGCAGGGCGGTGAAGTCACCCAAATTGCGGTGACGGAGGGGATGGAAGTAACCGAGGGCGCGCCATTAGCTTATCTCAATACCCAGACCCTAGAGACTGAGCAACAGGCCGTCTTGGCTCAGCTCGCTGTGGCCCAAGCGCAGCTCCAGGAACTAGAGGCCGGGCCGCGTCAGGAAGCGATCGCGGCTGCGACTGCAACGGTGGACGACATTCGCAATCAACTGGATCTGGCAGAACTGCTTCACCAACGGCGGCAGATGTTATTCACAGAAGGAGCGATCGCTCAACAGGATTTGGATGAAGTGACCTACCAGGTCGGATCCTTGCGGGCCCGCCTCACGGCTGCCCAGCAGCAGCAGCAGGAACTGCAGACGGGGACGCGCCCAGAGCAGATTGTGGCCCAAGAGGCCCGCATCCAACAGCTTCAGGCTAACCTAGCAAGCCTAGATGTTGCCCTGGGCCAACGCGTTCTCTATGCACCGTTTTCTGGACACATTGCCCTGCGCTACGTGGATGAGGGCGCGGTGGTTGGGTCTGGAGAACCAGTGCTGCGGCTGGTGGAAACTGGATCTTGGGAGGCGAGAATTGGGGTGCCGCCTCAGCATGTGCCAAGGGTTGGATCGGCTCAAACGGTAGCGATCGGAGATAGGTCTTATCCCGCTCAAGTGCTTTCGGTCTTACCTGAAGTTGATCCCGCGAGCCGCACTGTGACGGTATTACTAGATGTGGATATGAATGGTGTACCGTCGGGACAAACAGCTCGGTTGATGATTAGCGATCGCATCTCCAGTGACGGCTATTGGGTGCCCACAACAGCTTTAGTACCAGGAGTACGGGGATTGTGGACTGTCTATACCGTCACGCCAGATGAAGATGCTCAAGAGCCAGCGCGTTTTCTCGTCAACCGGCAAGAGGTAGAAATTTTGCATATGGAAACCGAGCGAGTCCTTGTACGAGGTACGCTGCAGCCAGGCGATCGCTTGGTGGCTGAAGGTTCTCAGCGTTTGGTGCCCGGTCAGATAGTCAGGTTACATCCTTAAGAATCTGGTGCTGCTGAGTCAAGGCATAACCTTTAACCTAGCAGTGCTGAAGCCTCCTGCAAAGTTCTGCGGAATCATACTTATTCAGTAACGCCAATAAACTCTAGGGCGTGTTTTAAAACTCATCCAAACTCTGATTCTCTCGTAGGAAAGATCAAGGGGTTTAGCAGGTTTTAAAACAGAGCCTAGCCTATCTGCTGTTTTCTGCAACGATCAAGCAAGCCTGTTAGCCTGGATCTCAGTCATGTCAAATCTGTTTTTCCGCAATGTACAACTGTTGATCTTGACACTGGTCATGATCCTTCTATGGGGTGCTAGCTCATTCTTATCCCTGCCGCGTTTAGAAGATCCAGAACTGACGGCCCGTAATGCTACAGTAACGACCCTTTTTCCGGGAGCCAGTCCGCAGCGGATCGAGACGTTGATAACCGATCCCATTGAGCAAGAGCTGCGAGAACTGGACGCTATTGACACCATTACATCGACCTCTCGTCTGGGCATTTCTGTGATTGAGGTGGAACTCAAAGAGGCGATCGCGAACGTGGATGAAATTTGGTCGCAGGTGAGAGATAAAGCCTCGGATGCTATGGCTCTATTGCCGGCCGGAGCCTTGGAACCAGAGGTAGATGTTGCCAATGTTTCTGCTAATGCTTTGATTGTAGGACTGGTGTGGGATTTGCCAGAGCCTCCAAACTACGGAGTCTTGAGCCGTTTAGCAGAAACACTTCAAGAGGATCTACGCGGCATTCCAGGGACAAAAACGGTGGAACGGTTTGGGGCGGCTGAGGAGGAGATCTTGGTGCAGGTGGATCCTGTACAGTTGGGGCAACTGGGCATCACGCCACAGATGCTGGCAGCACAGTTACAGAGCAGTGATGCTCGGGTATCTGCCGGTCAGGTGCGTGGTCTTGAGAATCAACTATTGCTGGAGCTTCAGGGAGAGCTGGATTCTCTGGAACGCATCCGCCGTACCCCTATTCAGTTCGGTACTGACGGTCAGTTTATCTATGTGGGCGATATAGCTCAGGTGAGGCGCAGCATTCGTGAACCTCTACCTGAGAAGGCACTGTTGGATGGGCAGCCTGCGATTGCGATCGCTGCTCAGGTGGAATCCCAGGAACGTTTAGATGAATGGGCCGTGATGGCTCGTTCAAAATTACAGACGTTTCAAGCCTATCTTCCCAGCGGCATTCAACTGCAGGTGATTTTAGACCAAAGTCGCTATGTGGAAACCCGCTTGAATACTGTTCTAGGTAATTTATTGATTGGGGCAGGATTAGTCATCCTTGTAACTTGGGTGATCATGGGCTGGCAGTCATCTTTAATTGTGGGGCTGGCATTGCCGCTATCTTGTCTTATGGTGTTTGGCATGATGAACCTGCTTAGAATTCCTCTACACCAAATTTCGATTACGGGACTGATTATTGCGTTAGGTCTGTTAATCGATAACGCTATCATCATGGTAGATGAGGTAAAAATTCGCCTGGAATCTGGTCTAAAAGGCTCACAAGCCGTGGAACAGAGTGTGCGGTTCATGGCAGTGCCGTTGCTGGGATCTACGCTAACCACAGTCCTGGCTTTCTTGCCGATTGCCCTAGCACCTGGGGGTGTAGGAGAGTTCACGGGCACGATTGGCACAACGGTGATTTTGGCATTAACCAGTTCATTAATCTTAGCGTTGACGGTTATTCCATCCCTGATGGGACGCCTACATTATCTAGGGGGTGCTTCAGGAACAGCCTGGTGGCAGATCGGTTGGCACTCGCCTTGGCTAGCTCAGCTCTATCACAGATCGCTGAAGCTTACCTTTCGCCGTCCTGTTTTAGGTATTCTTCTGGGTCTAGTGCTGCCGATTCTCGGATTTGCCGTTGCCCCTCTTTTGCCCCAGCAGTTTTTTCCTCCTGCCGGACGGGATCAGTTTTACATTGAGATGCGTTTGCCGATTCAGTCTTCGCTTGCAGCCACAGAAGCCGTAGCTGACCAAGCCTATAAGAAACTCGTAACCTATCCTGACGTGCAGCAGGTGAGTTGGTTTTTAGGTGCGGCTGCTCCCCGCTTCTATTACAATGTCTTGGGTGGTCAGCAAGACTCTCCAAACTATGCTCAAGCGTTGGTGCAAGTCTATCAAACTGCCGACGCAGATCTTATCCAAAATTTACAGCAAGATTTGGATGCCACTCTTCCTTCTGCTCAGGTCTTGGTTAGGCAATTGGAACAAGGGCCTCCCTTTGAAGCACCGATTGAACTGCGACTCTATGGCCCAGATTTAGAACACCTGCGATCTCTAGGAGACCAGATCCGCGAAGTTCTGACCCAAACGCCACAGGTGCGTCATACCCGTGCGACCCTCAGCGAAGCGTTACCTAAACTTGGGCTAATCCTAGATGAGGAAGAGACCCGTCGTATTGGGCTGACGAAATCAGAGGTTGCTGCACAGCTAGATGCCTATTTAGAAGGAGTCGTGGGTGGCTCTATTCTTGAAGATAATGAAGAAATGCCCGTGCGGGTGCGGGTGGGCGATGAGGAGCGATCGCGTCTGGATACCATAGACTCTCTCGATATTGTGGGACAGCAACGGGTTCCTTTTTCCACCTTAGGACAGATGAGTTTAATGGCCGATCAACCTGCGATCGCTCGCCGCCAGGGACAGCGGGTGAATACCATCCAGGCCTATGTCACGGCTGGGGTGTTGCCCTCTCAGGTTCTTGCAGACTTTCTAGATCGCTTGGAACAGAGTGACGTGAGCTTGCCGCCGGATTATCGTATCGAGTTAGGAGGGGAAGAAGATGCGCGGGGTTCCTCGATCGCCAACCTACTCTCTACGGTGGGGGTACTTTTCGTGCTGATGGTTTCAACCCTTGTGCTTTCCTTTAATTCCTTTGCGGCAGCAGGACTTATCTTAGCGATCGCTGGCTGTGCTGCCGGATTGGGTCTAGGTGCCCTGTACATTTCAGGCTATCCCTTTGGTTTTACAGCTATTCTGGGTACCCTAGGGCTTGTAGGATTGGCGATTAATGACTCGATTGTCGTGCTGTCTGCTCTGCGAGATCATCCGCTAGCACGCCATGGCGATGTACAGGAGGTGATTCAGGTCGTAGGTCGTTCTACCCGCCATGTCATTGCCACGACATTAACGACTTTGGTAGGTTTTGTCCCGCTGTTATTTGACGCGACCGGATTTTGGCCACCCCTAGCAATCTGTATCGCTGGAGGTCTAGGCGGTACAACGATCTTAGCGCTATATGCGGTACCTAGTGCCCATTTATTGTTGAACGGTTCACAACGACGATCTCGTGATTTAGAGCGCATCTCAACGTAGTCCCCACCTTATTGTCTGCTTGAGAGCAAGATTCAGGCGAACGTATAGGATGAATAAGATGAATCTCGGTGTTGCTGCACTAGAAGATAAATGTTTAGCTATAGGGTCTGGAACGGTATGCCCAATTCTCTAAAATCATACTGCTATGCAATGCCAGATTAATCTCATCTTAGAGCGATCGCTCCATAGAAAACTGGGCCATGGTTGACATAGCCCAGTTGGTTGATTCATATCAAGTGTAATGATCTATGCCTTTTTGGCTGGGAGATCTGGGGGCATAATCACCCGCTTGGCAATCCCCATCATTTGCAAGCCGCGAATCACCCACCAGGTTGGATCCACTTCCCACCAAGTTAGGCCAGCCTTTGCAACGTTGGGGTAGGCGTGGTGGTTATTGTGCCAGCCTTCGCCATAGGTCAACAGCGCTGCCCACCAAAGGTTCCGGGAATTATCGCTAACGTCAAATCGACGGTAGCCCCACTTATGCGTTGCCGAGTTAATGAGCCAAGTAGCGTGCCAGACGAGGACTAACCGTACCGCGATGCCGTAGATGACAAACGACCAACCGCCTAGAGCATAGAGAGCCACACCTAGGGGCACCTGCAGGAGCAGGAAGTAGCGATCCAGCCATTGGTAGTAGCGATCGCGGGCTAGGTCGGGAACATATTTAACTAATTCTTTACGATCAAAAACGCTGGGGCGATCATAGAATAGCCAAAGGATATGGCTCCACCAAAAACCTCGACGGGCTGAATAGGGATCCTTATCTACATCTTCGGTGTACATGTGATGCTGACGATGTCCAGCAACCCAGAACGTTGGCCCGCCTTGAACCGCCAAAGCCCCCATGGTGGCAAAGAAGTATTCCACTGGCTTGGGAACGCGGAAGCTGCGGTGGGTGAGCAGACGATGGTAGCCAAGGCAGATACCGATGCTAGCGCAGAGCCAGTGCAAAACAAGCATCACGCCTAGGGCAGACCAAGAGAAGAACCACGGTGCGAGGAGCGCCACAGCATGGACAGTGCCGAAGAAGAAAATGCTGACCCAATGGATCGGGAGCGATGAGGGATCCATGGGTGCGCTCTGGGGAGAGCGATCGCTCTCAGACAGAGGACGTGGGGCAGATTGAGGGTTTGCTGTCATAGTCAGTTGACATCTCAAGGGTGAAGGATCATAAGCGCTCAACCTTGCTCGACTGCTCCGGTGAACCCTTGGCGAGAGACCAGGGTTGGGGAAGATGCGATACAGTGGATGCAAGTGATGCTTACACTGTGACTATAACAACCCTCGCAGCAAAATTGCAAGTAATACTTACATTTTCTTTAGAAAGACCCATGTCAGAGTCTCGACCTTCTACCCATGAACGGTTGATGCAGGCTGCTCTTAGCCTGTTTCTTCACCAAGGAATTACCGAAACCACGACGCGGGAAATTTCTGATCAGGCTGAGGTGAATGAAGTCACCCTGTTTCGTCATTTTAGAAGCAAGCATGGTTTGCTATTGGCGCTGTTGGAAACCAGTCATGGAGAATCCTTCAAGGCGATCGCTCCGGCATTTTTGCCCCTGCCGAGTAGTTTGTCTCAGGCGTTGCGGAGCTATGGTGCAGCCTGGTTGCAGCAGTTGGAAGCAGTCCCCGAATTTGTGCGATCGCTGGTGGGTGAGTCGGGGCTCTATCCTCCAGAGACTCGCCAAGCTCTGGGCCAGCAGCTTCAGCAGATGAATCGCTATACCCAGGACTATCTGCAAGTAGCACTGTCACACGATCCCCAGCCCTTGACCGTGCCGCTGGAAACGGTGGCGGAGTTTTTGAACACGCTGGTGTTGGGCTACGCGGTGCTGGAATTGAGTAGCGATACCCATGGTTTTCTGGGAGGCGATCGCGATCGCTTTTTGGATCAACTGCCGACCTTAGTGTTAAACGGTGTGTTGGCTACCGATGCCTCGTCCGCCTTGCCCTCTGCCCTGGTGCTGCATCAGCCCTTAGGGGATGTGGTGGTAGATTTGCCGCCCGGGCTAGTGCGATCGCTGTTGTTGCGGGCCAAGAAACAGGGGACTCAAGACTATGCCATAGCCTATATCCTATTTGGAGCGGGGCTACGACCAGGGGAAGTGATCGCTTTGGAGCGATCGCATCAGGTGAGTGATAGCCAACAGCATCTGATTCAAGTGATGCAGGACGATATCCGTCAGGTGCCGCTCAATCGATGGATTTTGGGCCATCGCTATGGTTCCCATACCCGAAACCCGTTGACCCAATGGCTGAAGAGCCGCAAGGATGATCATCCTAGTCTATTTATCACGGAGGAGGGCGATCGCTGGTCGCTGGCAGCCTTACAAACTTGGTGGCAGCAGCTCACGGATGGCCTGGTAGCCCCCAATGGCGCACCTCCCCGTCTTGATCAAGCTCGGCAAACCTGGTGCATTGAAATGTTGATGCGGGGTATGAGTTTGGAGAACCTCAGTATTTTGACAGGGGAGTCGATAGACCAGCTACAGCCCTATGCCAGGCGATCGCGGGAACGGATTGCCCTAGAGCAAGCGATCGCCATCGATCAAAAAGGGACTGTGCGGGAGGATGGCGGTTTATCCTAGACAGATAAACTTATCTTAGCTAGGAAAGATTAGGCTGCTGAGATAGACTCTGCCCGGAGCTGGATAGCTATTTTCTCCGTGGAAGCACTCATGAAATAGATATCCATGATACAGACGGGATCTCCCCAATCAAGAAGCATGGAGACCGTACACCCGCGTCAATCCTTGTTGGAGAAGAATGGTTGAAAACCGAAAAAAACGCTGGCTAAGAACTTGGTCAGTGCTCTTTGTTGCAACGCTAGCGCTATGTTTAGGAGCCAGCTTCCTGCCCGCTGGTCAAACCGCTGCTAGTGACGGCATTCCACCCCTGGAAAGCAGCCTACCCACAACCTGTAGCACCAGTACCGCGAGCCCCCGCCACTACAAGGTCGCCGCTAGCCCTGAAACGGTGCATTGGGGCTTCTACAGCAAGAATCTAGCCCCGATTATTTCCGTCAATTCCCAAGACTATGTCACCCTGGAAACCATCACCCACCATGCCGGTGATGACTACGATCGCATGATTGCGGGTGACCCGGCCATTGAGAGTATCTATCATTGGACAAGTGACGAGAAGACCGTGAGCGATCGCGGCCCCGGCGTTCACATTCTCACGGGGCCTGTATATGTCTGTGGCGCAGAGCCCGGCGACCTATTAGAGGTGCGCGTTGTCGATCTAAAATTGCGTCCCAGCGGTAACCCAGACTATGCGGGCAAAACCTTTGGTTCCAATGCCTCCGCTTGGTGGGGTTTTCAATACGATAACTATAAAGACGATCCTAAGCCTCGGGAAGTGATTACCCTCTATGAAATGGACGCTACCGGCGAGCTAGACTACGCCACCGCCGCCTATCGCTATGTTTGGACACCCCAAACCACTCCAGATGGAACCGTTCACGACACCATCGACTATCCCGGCATTATCGTTGACCACGACACCGTGACCGAAATTGACGATACCCTAGAGGGCGTCAAAATTCCCCTGCGGCTGCACCTAGGCTCTATGGGTGTTGCCCCTAGCGAGGTTGACGTGGTGGATTCCATTCCGCCCAGCTACTTTGGCGGCAACATCGACAACCGCAACATCGCCATGGGTACCGCCATGTACTACCCCGTATCCGTACCGGGTGCCCTATTCTCCGGCGGTGATGCCCATGCCTCCCAAGGAGACTCGGAACTGGATGGCACGGCGATCGAAACGTCGATTACTGGAGTATTTCAGTTTGTGCTCCACAAACAGGCTGACCTCCCTGGCACAATTCTAGAAGGGGTCAATTATCCGCTACTGGAAACGCCAGATTCTTGGATTGTTCATGGCTTTACCTATCCCAACTATCTGGAAGCTCTGGGAGAAGATGCCCAATCCAAAATCTATGAATTGTCGTCTCTCGATCCAGCCTTGAAAGATAGCTCGGCCAAGCTACGCGACTTTTTGATGAATGGCATGAACCTCACGGAAGATGAAGCGTTTTCGCTGATCACCGTCGGTGCAGATTTTGCTATTACCCAAGTGGTGGATGGCAACTGGGGCGTTCATGGTATTGTACCCAAGGGAATTTTTGATCCAGACCATGTGAAGCCCAAGCCCGCTGATAGCTAGAGGTCATGAATGACGCTAGGTCATGGGTCTAACTATCTTACGTTAAGGTAGTTAGATTCGATGTTCTAACAGAGCGATCGCTCTTCCTACGCTAATGGGTATGGTAGGGAGCGATCGCTCTTTGAGTCACCCCAACTGCATGGGCAACGGGGAAATAGTACCGATACACTTGCTCAAAGCTGATAAGAGTGGCATGGTTCTAAACCAATGCGTTATTGTGAGTTCCTGAGTTGGTCTGACAATACCTCTGTCCTTGGGGGGGTAAAAACGGTCGATGAAGACGAGACAGGTTTTTCTTGCTGATGAAGACGTGAACGATGCCTTTCTGATATTAATTGCTCTGGATCAATGCCATCAAATGTTGGAGGTAACCAAACTCGAATAATCAGTAGTGCGCCCAACACCAGCAGAAATACGCAGGCGACTAAAACTTGCACCCAAGGGGTCTCTAAAACGCCTCGTACGATGATTTCCCTAAGCACTGAGACGATTGAAACTTCAACAGCTACCCCAATAGAAACTCGGTGTTCCTGTAAATAGATAATCAGCAGACGAAATAGCTCAACCAGAATGAGCAAAAACAAAATGTCTGATGTGACTGGCTGAAACTGTAATGGAGGCAGGAGCGACAACACCATCTCTCGCAACTGCAAAACCATAAAGCTGAATAGCCCAATACAAAGGCAAATCACAATCAAATCTTGGACGGTTTCTAATAGCCGAATAACATAGCTATTGTTAAGCCAGCGATACCAGGGAAGCGTTGAAGGGCGAGGATTAGTCATAATATTCTGAAAAAAATTGAGCTTGAGAATGACTGCTTAAGGTACTGGAAACTTAGCAATAGTGACGGACATCGTTAGGGCATTCTTCGGCTAGATAGGTGAGCGCTCGAAAGCGTAGACCAACCACTTCTTCATAGAGCGGGTTAAGTTTGCAAAGAGGCGGAATTTTGATGGATAAACGATTTCCCAGGCATATTTCTCGCTCGAAAGGGCATTGAGCGGGAATGATTTGACAAATTAAACGGGCCTGGGCGAGATTGTGAATGGCTAATTGGTTGAGCCACTGACGAAGCGGCTTGACTATATCCCATGAAAAGGAACTAGTGCTCTGCCAGCCATTCTTTAGCACAGATCTGAAGATGGATGAGTTCAACATGGCGTTAAGAAGGAGGTACAACGGTTACCTCACAGACTAGCTATAATTTCAGCAAATAACACCTCTTCTTTTATATAAAATTTAGTTATGTTTGATAATGTTTGCTTAACTCTCCTCTCCGCGATCGCTCTTACTCTGTGTGCTCCCATCATTCTGGAATTTCGTGGGTGAGTTCGATGATGCTAGGGCTCCAGAAAACACCTAGGCGTTGGGCCATGACCGATACCGCAGTGTAAAGGTTGTATGAACATTAGCGTTTCAAATGGAGCGAGTGTGGTTTTCTTATGATGATCCCTCAAAGGGTCTAAAGGATCAGGTATGCTGACGTGGCGATGGTTGAGCGATCGCTGATGCATTCTCAGCCCACCGCAAGGAATAGCTGGAAGACAGGCATGAGCTTGCTTCAGTTCACGTCACTGGTAAGGAGATTCTTTCAATGGCTTTAGTATCGACTAGCGATGGACGCTGGGGTGTTTTGCGGAATGGGCGGCTGCGAGTTCAAGGGCAAGATAGGACATTCATTG